>JAOZQB010000016.1:6484-23700 GCA_029932445.1 Bacteroidales bacterium
AGAAGTCTTTTTTTGTTATATTTTAAAATGAGTCAACATTTTACATTTTATCGCCGTATGCTAAATCTCCGGCATCACCCAAACCCGGAACAATATATGATTTTGCGGTTAGTTCTTTATCTAATGCTCCAATCCAAATAGTAAATTTATCTTTCGGCAGATGTTCTTGCATATATTCAACCCCTTCTTTTGCAGCAATGATTGTTACGATATGCGTATGTTTTGGGGATGATGTTTTTGTTAAATCTTTATGTGCTAATACCATCGACGAACCGCTGGCAAGCATCGGGTCGGAGAGGATTAGAAATTTATCTTCTATGTCGGGTGATGAAAGATAACCTGATTTAATCTCAAAACTGTTGTCTTTATGATACTTTCTGAAGGAACCGATAAATGCATTTTGTGCCCTGTCAAAATAATTCAATAACCCCTGATGCAAAGGTAAACCGGCTCTTAACACAGTGGCAAGTACAATATTATCTTTAAGGATATTCATATTTGAAGTGCCGAGCGGAGTTGTAATATCTTTGTTTTCGTATTCCAACTCCTTACTTACTTCATAGGCAAAAATTTCTCCGATGCGTTCAATATTCCTTCTGAAACGAAGTCGGTCATTTTGAATATTAATATCTCGAATTTCAGAAATAAATTTATTTAAAATTGAATTTTGTTCGCCTAAGATATGTATCATTTTTTCGGGTTTTACGGTTAAGCTCTGTTTATATAATAAAAGCGGTATAAAACCGCTTTTAACTGTTGTTTTTAATGATTAAAGTTTTCCATTGCTTTCGGATCATGTTTATGTTTAAATAAAACGGCAAAAAGCAGTGCAACTATTAAAGAATATACGGCAAAAGTCATCCAAATTCCTTTCCAATGAAAATCACCGGAATCTGATTTAAAAAAATTATCAATTATAATACCGCTTGACCAGCTTCCCAGAATTGCTCCGAAACCGTTTGTCATCATCATAAATAATCCTTGTGCACTGGCTCTTATTTTAGGGTCGCTTTGTGTTTCCACAAACAGAGATCCTGAAATGTTAAAGAAATCAAATGCCATACCGTAAACAATACAAGACAGAATAATCATCCAAAGTCCGTCGGCAGGATTTCCCCATCCGAATAAGGCAAACCGGAGAACCCATGCAAACATACTTATCAACATCACTTTTTTAATTCCGAAACGTTTTAAAAAGAAAGGAATTGTTAAAATAAATAAAGTTTCTGACATTTGAGATATTGACATGATTATTGCCGGATATTTTATGGCTAATAAATCTTTAAATGCAGGGATTTTTGCAAAGTCATGCAAAAAGGTATCTCCGTAAGCATTAGTTAATTGCAATGATGCTCCCAATAACATTGAGAAAATGAAAAATATTGCCATTTTCTTATTTTTAAAAAGAGCAAAAGCATCAAGTCCCAAAGAGCTTACAAATGATTTTTTTTCAATATTTTTATTAACATCAATTTTCGGAAGCGTAAAAGCATATAAACCTAAAATTAAGGCAGCACCGGATGCGACATAAAACTGAAGAGCAGAAGTTTCGATATGAAATAAACTGATTGTCCACATCGCAACAATAAACCCGATTGTTCCGAAAACTCTGATCGGCGGATATTCTTTTACGACATCCATTCCTGCCTTTTTCATGGATGCATAAGAAACTGTAATTGTCAAAGCAATAGTAGGCATGTAAAAAATCATATTTATCAGCATAATCCAAAACATCCCCGAAGGTGTTTTAATTTGAGGAATTATAAACAGGGTTACAGCACCTGCAAGGTGAAAAATTCCTAATAATTTTTCGGCATTAATCCATCTGTCTGCAATAATTCCGGCAATGGCTGGCATAAATAATGATGCAATTCCCATGGTGCTGAAAATTGCTCCGAAATCCGTTCCTGTCCATCCTTTATTTTGAAACCAATAACCACCGATTGTAATCAGCCATGAACCCCAAATAAAAAATTGGAGAAAGTTCATTATCGTTAATCTGAATTTTAATCCCATATTAATTTTATATTATTTATTTTATTAGTAATTTGCAGATATTGAATGTATTACAATCTCTTGTTTATTGTTTGTTTTTACGTTTGTTTATTTCGTCTCTGATTAAAGAGGCAAGTTCATAATCTTCATTTTTGATGGCTTCTTGCATTTTCTTGTTTAATTCTTCGTCATTGAAGTTTTGAAGTTTTGTATTTTCGGGTTTTTTTTCCGATTTTTTTTCTTTTCCGATTTTTTCAATTTCATCATCAAAAATCATTGCAGCTTTATTCATTATATCTTCGGTAACATAAATCGGTGCTTTAAAACGGAGTGCAATTGCTACGGCATCGGAAGTTCTGGAATCAAGTTTTATAACGGCATGCTCACGTTTACAAACAATCTCAGAATAAAAAATACCTTCTTCCAATCGGATGATGTTTACTTCAATAACTTCGATATGAAATGAATTTGCCATACTTACAAACAAGTCATGAGTCAAAGGTCTGTATGGTTTTAAGTTTTCTAATTGAATAGCAATAGACTGTGCCTCAGCTGTTCCTATTATTACGGGAAGTCTTCTGTTACCGTCTTCTTCTTCCAAAATTAAAGCATAAGCTCCGGAACGAGTTTGACTGTATGATAATCCTGCAATTTTTATTCGAATTTTTTTCATTGATAGGATTTGGTATAACTCAAGATTTCAGAAATTTCAACAAAATTAAAAAATAGCGCTTAAACAACAAGATTTTTTTATGATACGGAGATGATATTTTCATCTTTAATCAATTCTTGATTTTTATATTTTAAATAAAGTTGAGCTACGGCGACAACATCTTTCTCGCAATATACGGCAATTCTTTTTATATCTTTTTCTTTATAATATATTTCTGCAACCATACTTCCGTCAATATCATCCTTGGGTGTGGGAATATTAAATATTGTTGTCAGAAGTTCTAATGATGTATAATGTTTGTAATCACCGAATTTCCATAATTCGAGTGTGTCAAGATGTTTTATTTCCCAAGGTTTTTTACCGGCAAGATTTAAAATTTCGGGGAGTTTAATACCGTTAATTAACATTCGACGTGCAATATACGGATAGTCAAATTCTTTTCCGTTGTGTGCACAAAGATATTTGTCGGGTGTATTGTATGATTTGTTGAGTAACTCATTAAAATTGTTCAAAATCTCTGATTCATCATTACCGTAAAATGATTTTAATCTGAAAGTGTTGCCTGTAAAAAATCCGGCTGAAATGCAAATAATTTTACCGAACTCTGCATAAATTCCGGCTTTTTGATAAATTGAAGAAGGCGTTTCTTCTTCTGATTTAATTAAATAATTTGCTTTTTTCTCCCATAATTTTTGCATCAGGGGTGATAAATCATTAAAACCGGCACAAGAAGGAACGGTTTCAATATCCAGAAATAATATTTGGGTATTTTGGATTTGGTTTAACATCAATTCGATTTATTCAAATGTTTTTCAATAATTGCGGAAATTAGCTCAATTGCAACTTTATTGTGTCCGCCTTGCGGTATAATTAAATCGGCAAAACTTTTTGACGGTTCAATAAATTGTAAATGCATGGGTTTCACAACATTCGAATAACGATCCAATACTTTTTTTACGGTTCTTCCGCGTTCTGCAATATCTCTTTCTATTACACGTCCTAAACGGTCGTCATCATCGGCATATACAAATAATTTAATATCAAAAAGATCTCTTAAAAGCTTATTTGTTAAAATTAATATTCCTTCTATAATAATTACTTTATGAGGTTGAACCGTTTTGGTTTTTGAATCGCGTGTGCATGTCAGGTATGAATATATCGGTTCTTCAATCGGTTCTTTTTTCTTTAATTTTTGAATGTGTTCTATCAACAATTCCCACTCGATAGAATTCGGATGGTCAAAATTTATTTTTTGCCGTTCTTCAAGAGGTAAATGACTGTTGTCTTTATAATATGAATCTTGTGAAAGGACTGTTACTTCACCCTTCGGAAGTTGGGCGATTAATTTTTTTACGACTGTAGTTTTGCCTGAACCTGTTCCGCCTGCAATTCCGATTAATAACATGTTCTTATTTTTGTTGTTGATAAATCAGAATCAAAAGTAAAAAAAAAAACGTATTTTTTATGAATTTTAAACTTAATTTTGACCGGTTTTCATAATTTTATCAACTTTTGGATTTGTCGGGTCAATTTCTTTTAATATATTATAAACTTTTTTCTTTTCCTGAACTGGTGCTTCAGAAAAAATCTTTACAATTTCATCCGTCTTTGCAGTTAAAATGATTCGAAGAAAATATGAATCAGCTTTTCGATTATAAACTTGTTTCAGGAATTGACAAGCATTTGCAACCTGTCCTCGTCCTAATTCAGGTTTATCGGACATAACATCTAATCCGAGACGATGATAGCGATAATAAAATTTTCTTAAAGGCGCATTTTCACTGCTTGTGATATGTTCAATTAAATAAAATCGATTGTTTTGATTGCTTGTTCCGAAAGCTTTCCAATTATTATCAGGATCAGATTGAGCATTATTCATTATTTGTTTTGCTTTATCAAAATAAACAGTTCCCGAATTTAAACCGAATGAATCATAGTCAAGCCCGATGATGATGTATGCATAGAAAGCAAGTACCGAAGTCAGATTTGAAAGATGTGTGTTTTCGTTAAATTCAAGTGACTGTCCTTCAGTGTAGTAAAAGTCAAAATCTTTATCTTCTTTATAGTTGAATAAAGTTGATTTGTAATTTGTATTGAAAATCGGTCGTGTCGATTGTACTGAAATGTTACCCGTAAATTTATCAATCCCGTTATATTTGGAAAGGTTAATCTGAATTTGACATTCTATTCTTTCATTATTTGAAAAGACATTATTAGTCCAAACTCGATTATTCATAAATTCATATAAATCCTTTTGCATTGCACGAAATAATTCTTCGTTACTTCCTTGAATTTGACTCCTGTTAATACTGATTCGGCAATTTAATTCTTGAGAAAGACTTTGAAAACTAATAGTGAAAAATAGGATAATAAAAAGAATCTGTTTCATCTGAAAATAATTTGTTTAAATGTAATGAGTCAGAATTTTTTTCCGGCTTATAATTTAAGTAATTCAACAACTTTATTCAAAATATCTTTTGCAACTTCTGTCTTTGATTTTAACTCAAATCTTTTAATATTATTGTCTTTATCAATAATTGAAATTTTATTTGTATCGTATCCGAAACCGGCACCTTTATCTTTCAGTGAATTTAATACAATGAAATCAAAATGCTTTTTTTTAATTTTATTTTGTGCATTAACAAGTTCATTGTCAGTCTCTAATGCAAAGCCAACAGTAATTTGTTTTTTTGTTTTATGAGTGCCTAATTCTTGTGCAATATCTTTTGACGGTTTTAAATCAATACTGAGTTTATCCGTTTTTTTCTTAATTTTTGATTGCATCGGATTTTCCGGTGTGTAATCGGCAACGGCAGCTGCAAAAATTATAATATTATTTTCGGGAAAATATTTTTCGGATTCCAGATACATTTCTTCTGCACTTTGAACCGATATTGTTTTAATGTTTTTATTTTCTGTTTTAATATTAACGGGACCTGAAATGAGTGTGACATTTGAACCGTAATCAGCAAAAATTTCTGCAATTGCAAAACCCATTTTCCCGCTTGAACGATTTCCTATAAATCTGACGGGATCAATATTTTCGTAGGTAGGTCCTGCTGTGATTAAAACTTTGTATCCCTTAAGTTTTTTTTTTTGATTGAAAAAATCTTCCGAAAATGTTAAAATATTTTCAGGTTCAGCCATTCTGCCTTTACCTTCTAATCCGCTTGCCAGTTCACCGGTTTCGGCATCAATAATATAATTCCCGAATGATTTCAGGGTTTGGATATTTTTTTGAACAGCAGGATGTTTAAACATATCTAAATCCATTGCAGGAGCCCAAAAAACAGGACATTTCGCAGACAAATATGTTGTTAAAAGAAGATTGTCGGCAATTCCGTTTGCTGCTTTACCCAATGTATTTGCAGTTGCCGGTGCAATGATAAAGGCATCGGCCCATAGTCCTAAGTCCACATGACTGTTCCAATCACCGTTTTCCGGATTATAGAACATTTTTAAAACAGGTTTTTGCGATAAGGTTGAAAGGGTAAGGGGTGTAATGAACTTTTCAGCAAAAGGCGTCATAATTACTTGAACTTCTGCTCCTTTTTTTATCAGTAATCTTATAAGAATTGCAGCTTTGTATGCTGCAATTCCTCCGGTTATACCGACAATTATTTTTTTCCCTTTCATGATTTAGAGGGTCTTAATTATTTTTATTCATCATCTTCAGGATTTCTTTCGTAAATCTTATTTTCAAGAAGTTCCTGTATGGCAATTAAGGTAGGTTTAGGTAAACGTTCATAAAATTTAGAAATTTCAATTTGTTCACGATTTTCAAAAATTTCTTCCAAATTATCCGTATATGAGGCGAATTCTTGTAATTTTTGATTTAATTCTTCTTTAATCTCTTTTTGTATTTGTTTTGAACGTTTTCCCGTAATTACCAGAGATTTATAAATATTACCTGTATCTTTTTCTAAATCGGTAAAATCTCTTGTAATTGTTGTATCGTTAGCATTTGTTTTTTTATAGTCCATCTTAGTTAATGTATATTTGATTTATTATAAACTTGCTGTTTGATTATTGTTTAATTTTATTATTTCTTTATCAATTATTTTTTTAATTGAATTAAGTTCTTTTGAATAGTTACTTGAAGGGTATTTTTCGGTAAAATTTTTATATGCTTTTAAAGCATCTTTATAACGCTCTTTTTGTTTAATAATGATACTGTTTTGAGCATATTTATATTTCGATTTCACAATCAAATACATGATTTCTTCTTTATATTTCGTATCCGGATAATCATTTATACTATTTTTTAAAGCAATTGAAGCGGCATTAAAATAACCGATATCATAATATAATTTTGAATTTAAAAACGATTTTTCTTCCAGTTTAGTTCTTAATTCGTCAATTAAATTATTACATTCTTCAATACGCTTGCTGTCCGGATATTTAGAAATGAAAAGTTCAAATTCTTTTAAAGCCGTCATTGTTGCTTGTTGATCCAGTTTTGCTTTTGGGGCATCTAAATAATAACATTTAGCACTCATAAATTGAGCTTTTTCCGCATTTTTACCCTTCGGATAATCAGTTGTGTATTTTCTGAAATAGTAACCGGCCAGAATGTAATCTTTTAAATGGTAATAAGAATCAGCATATTTATATAAAGCATCCTCACCGTTTTTTGTCATTCTCAAAGAAAGAATAACATCTTCAAGCATAATTTGAGTTTTGGCATATTTCCCTGCTTCATAATAATCAAGGGCTTTAGCATATTTTTTCTCGGGATCTTGAATTTTTTTTGCCGTATTAAATTCACAAGAATGGAGAAAACTTACTGATAATATGATTGATATAAAGAAACTTATTTTTTTTAGCATGGCTGCAAAATTAATATTTTATTCTTAAAAGGAAATCTTTTTTTGAATTTATTTTTTATTGATTTAACGATATTTTTTAAAAAAAGTTACAATTCAAGATGAATTATTATTTATTGATGCTTGAAATTTAAATTATTGAAACCGTAACTCAGAGAAAATACATTAGAATAAAGCGCAATCGATTGATTCCCTATATCTGTTAAAGCATAATCGAGCTTAAAATTATAGATGTTAATTCCCAATCCGATACTCGGTTGAAAATTCAGAGTTTCTTTATCAAAATCAGGGATTTTTGAAAAATTACCTATTCCGGTTCTTAAGAAAATAATATTCTTAAAATTTAATTCTCCTCCGAAATACGGGTCAATACTTATGACTTTTGAACTAAGAAGAGTATATTTTTTTCCGTCAAAACTGAAATCAATATCAATTTCAGGACGGAAGCTGAATTTATCAGATAATTTAAAATTTCTTGCGGCACCGATAATAAGTTCAGGCATAGTAATTTCAAGACTGTTTTCAGGGATGTCATTACCCGTTTGTATGAATACGTCTTGCAAATTTTCAGTATTGTAAAACCATGCATTAAATGTAGAAGTTGCATCTTTCAGGTTTGCACCGAATAACCATTTTTTCTTCATGTATTTTAGTCCGATATCAAAACCAAAACCGAATGCTTTTGCAAATTCTCCTTGATTTCGGAATATAATTTTAGTACTGACACCGTAGGACAAACCCGGAATTGAACTTTTTTTGGCGTATGAAAGTAAAAATGCCCAGTCGGCTACCGAGAAATATGATATTCTGTTATAATCAATATTGCCGTTTTCATCGATTAGTTCTAATGTGTTCGGAATATTATCAATCCCGAAGCGAATCAAACTCCCTGCAATTACGGAAGAATCATTGATTTTATATGCTGAACCCAGATAATCAAATTTTGCAATTCCGGCAAAATATTCGGAATGCATGGCAGCAATTTCATAATTATTTTGAATAAAATTTAAGCCGGCAGGATTCCAAAATCCAGAATATACATCATCGGAAGAAGCAACAACGGCATTTGATAATGCCAATGCTTTTGCACCGATACCGACTGATAAAAATTCATTACTGTATATGCGAATTTGCGCTTGCAATCGAAATATAAAAGAGGAAAATATTAAAATCAGTGTTAATATTTTTGGCATTTCATAAAATTTAAGATATTTTTACCAAAGATTAATTTAGTTTTAAACTGCAAAAGTGAATACTTATTGCTTAAAATAAAAATTATTATGGACAAAGAATTACGATATTTTACTTTACCGAATATTTTCACATTATTAAATTTAGTTGCAGGAAGTGTTGCAATTTTATTTGCTTTTGAGAAATCGGGAAATTTAACCTATGCTGCAACATTTATTTTTATTGCTGCATTTTTTGATTTTACGGACGGTTTTGTTGCTCGATTAACAAACTCTGTTTCTAAATCGGGGAAATATTTGGATTCTCTTTCCGATATTGTAAGTTTTGGAATTGCTCCTGCTGTTATTGTATATCAAATGCTAAAAACTGCAATGGAGATTAAAGTATTTTCGGTTGATTTACCTTATGCACAAGTTCTTATTTTACTTTCTCCGATTGTATTAATTATTGCTGCTGCTCTGCGTTTAGCAAAATTTGATGCCGATCGCAGACAAACACATCATTTTCTGGGTTTACCCGTTCCGATTTCGGCTTTATTTTTTGCTTCCTTACCTCTTGTAAATACATTTGACCCGGATAATTTATTAATTCTTAAAACATGGTTAGATGTTAATATGCCTTTTGATTTTATATTGGCTGTTATCGGTGTTCAAGTTTATGTTTTGACAAATTTTTGGGTTTATGTAGTTTCAATTTTTGTTTTTGCAATATTACAACTTCTGGAAATACCGATGTTCTCGTTTAAATCAGATAATTATTCTTTTAAAGTCAATGCCGCTAAATACAGTTTCTTAATTCTGGCAATTTTAATGTTTGCATTCTTTCAATGTTTTATAATTCCGATTATTATCATTCTTTATATTTTATTTTCTGTCGGTATTGATATCGGAAATGTTTTTACTAAAAAATAAAATATCTCATAAAAAAATAAGAATAACTGAATCTTAAATATTCGGTTATTTTTTAAAACTCGTTAATAACCTGAGTTCGATATAAGAAATGTTAACAGCTTAATTGAAATTTTGAGGAAAAATTCTTTAAAATAACCCGTTATTACTTCACAATTTTTCCTCAAAATCTCACTCCGTATTTGCATTCTGTTATTTATTTCTTATATCGAACTCAGGTTAATAATCTTCTCAGCCAAAACGTCTGCAATTTTACGATAAGATGCTTTGGAGCTTCCTGCAATATGGGGAGTGAGAATTACCTTATCGGAATTTGTTAAATATTGAAGAGCAGGAGAATTTTGTCCGGCAAAAATGTCTTCGAAAGATGTTTTTTCGTATTCCGAAACATCGAGACAAGCACCGATAATTTTTTCGGATTTCATGTTTTTTACCAAATCATCCGTTTTTACTACTTTTCCTCTTGCCGTGTTTATAAGATAAATCGGATTTTTAAAATGATTGATAAAATCATCATTTATCATAAATTGAGTTTCTTCAGTTAACGGAACATGAACGCTTAAAATGACGGTTTCTTGAAATAAAGATTCTAAATTTACTTCTTTAACATAATCATCGGAAAAATCGGTTTTGTATTTATCATAGGCAATTACGTTTACTGAGAAACCTTTCAATCTTTGTGCAAAGGCACTGCCCATATTTCCGTATCCGATAATTCCGATTGTTTTGCCTTGTATTTCAGTTCCGATATTTTGTCGGTTCCAAATTCCTTTTCGGATTTCAGCATCGGAAATTTTAATTTTGTGCATCAGCGTCAGCAACATTCCCATGGCATGTTCACCAACGGAATCTTTGTTCCCTTCCGGTGAATTAAGACATTTTATTCCTTTGCTTTCGGCGTAAACCGTATCGATATTTTCCATGCCGGCACCGGCACGGGCAATAAATTTTAAATTTACGGCTTGCTTGATAAAATTAGAATCAATTTTAAATTTACTTCTGATTACCAGACCGTTATAATCAGGGATCTTTTTTTGAAGTTCCGAAAAAGTAAGTTTCGGTTCATAAGAACAAAAAAATCCTGCTTCAGATAATCTTTTTTGCAGGATTTCGTGTGTCGGTTCGGCGATAAGAATTTTAAACATCGGTTAATTTAAAAATTAATAATCTTGTGCACCGCGCATGGGTTTTGTTCCGTTAAAATAAACTCTGATTCCGGATTTGTTTCCCAACAAATTTCCTTCTTCATCATATCTGAAGTATGCAAGCATAATTGAGTTTACTTGTTTATATATTTTCAACTCTTTTTCATCAAAATACCAATCTTCGGTAAATAATATTTGTCCGATGTCTTTTCTGTTGTATTCGTTTTCGAGGTTTTTAACATCTTCAATTGTCATTTCTTCTCCCGTAATGTAGTCGTATGCTTTTAATTTTTTGGCGTAAACAGCATCAAAAATTTTATCTGCAAGGAGTTGTGTTTTTATTCCGCCGAGCCAATCGTCCATATAATATGCTTCCGGATCGGGGTTTTTTACATTAGCAATGTACATAATAGTGTCCGCAATTTTTATTGCTTTTTGATTTTGTGTCAGATTATCCTGATTAATAGTTACGGTATTCGTTACACTTGTATTTTCTTCGGAAGATTTTTGTTTGCACGAACCGAATAGTATAAATATGAATGCAAATAAGAAAAGATGTTTAAGTTTCATTTTATTAAATTTAAAAAGTTTTTACAAAAATAGGAATAATCATTTAATGAGATATCAAATTTCAGTTTTAATATCATCAGATAATTTATTAGTATCTTTCGGTTTAATTCCTAAACCGGCTTTTACCGTCAAATTTCCGTATAGGTGAATTGCTTGAATAATATCTTCTGCATTTTTTTTTTAATTTCTTTGATAATCATCTTAACCAATTGACTGCGTTCTTCGTTTTAAACATTTGTTGTTCTTTTCACGTATCTTATAAAAGAAATTAAATAGTTAATAAAATTATAAATATTTTTGTAATAATTTCAATTTATTTTAAATTAAAAAAAAAATTCAGTTTTGCACGATTGTTGCATAATTCAATAAAAAAGAAAACGAAAATGAGAAAAATTTTATTTTTTACAATACTGACTTTAGGTTCGGTACTTATCGGTTTTTCACAAAGTGCTAAAAAAGCTGAAAAACTTTTACTAATGGGGAATATACCGGAAGCCATAAAAGCTTATGAAAGATTGGTTGAGAAAGAACCGAATAAAGGAGAATATCATATGAATTTAGGCGAATGTTATTTGAGAACACCTCAAATTCATGATTTAGCAATACCTGTTTTACAGAAAGCTGTGAGTATCTTTAATCAAAAACATAAGAATGAAGCGTACGTTAATGCTAAATTTCTTTTAGGTGAGGCATATCAAGTAAATTATATGTTTGATGATGCAATTCAAGTATTTAATGAGCTGGTTATTAATAAAGAATATAAGAAATATAAATCAGTTGATATTCTTGAAAATGAAATTCGAGCTTGTGAAGCGGCAAAAGAAGAATTTAAGAAAAAAAAGAAATTAAAAATTGTTTCACCGGGCGAAGGAATTAATACTGAATTTACCCAACATTCACCTTTTTATATTGAAGATAAAGGAATTTTTATTTATACGTCTAAAGAAAAAACTGAATTTCGTGATGATAAAACAGATGACGGAGAGTATGATGAAAACATCTTTTTTATAAATATTAATAATGAAAATGACAGAGAACCGGATCCGTATTCTAAACCTTTAAATTCTAAAGATAACGAAGCCGATTGTTGGGTATCCAAAGACGGAACATTTATGCTTCTTTATAAAGACGGTGACATTTATCAAAGTGAGATGACCGGTAATAATTGGTCAAAACCGGTTAGATTTAAAGCGGTTGATTCGAAATATAATGAAATGCATGCTTCTATGAATCAAGACAGGACAGTTTGTTATTTTTCAAGTGACAGACCCGGAGGGAAAGGCGGTAAAGATATTTATTATATTAAAAAGAGTAAAAGCGGAAAATGGTCGGATGCAAAAAATTTAGGAAAAAAAATAAATACAAAATTTGATGAAGAGAGTCCTTTTATTCATGAAGACGGGACATTATATTTTTCATCAAACGGACATAATTCAATAGGCGGCTATGATATTTTCAGTGCTGCAGGAAACGGTACCGGGAAATTTGCAAAACCTTTAAATTTAGGGATGCCGGTTAATTCTGTTGAAGATGATTTATTCTATTTTGTAACAAGTGATAATAAAATTGCATATTTTATGTCAAAACGCCCTGAAGGGAAGGGCAGAGGTGATATCTTTAAAGTGAATTATGCCGATTCTTCTTTATATTATTTAACTGTTACCGGGAATGCAACCAATGAAAATCAAACAACCTGTAATGTTAATGTCAGTAATATTGAGAATAAATTGCGTTTTTATAATTCACCGACGGGTTCGGGAGGTGATTTTTCATTTAATGTAAAAAGAGATCAAAACTATTTTACAGCATTAGAATCTGATGATTGTTTCTTTGAAGCGTTAACATTTTCTGCACCGTACAGTTCTGATTATGTTAAAGATATCGGAACGTTTAAATTGCAAAAGATTAATAAAGGGAGAATTCATAAAATATATTCAATGGACTTTGATGATAATTCTGACGAATTGAATAATGAAAATGAATTATTTTTAAATACGATGGCTCGATTTTTAAATAAAAATTCTGATTTAGTAATTAATTTGTATGCATCAAAAGATGCAAACGTTTCTGACGGAAAAAAACAAAAACAAGAAATTATTAATTATTTAAAATCTCAGGGAATTACTGAAAAACGAATTTTTGTTGATTTATTGGATTACAATTCAAATAAAGAAGATATTTTAGTTACTGTTCTTGACAGGCAAAGTGCCGATAATGCTTTCAGCGAAGTTGTTGATAATAATAATACAAATGCAGATGATTTAAACAGCGGAAGTATCAACGGAGTTTATACCATACAATTGGGCGCGTTTAAAAGAAAACTATCGAATAATAATAAATTTTTTAAAGATTTCAGAGGAAAAGTAAAAATAAGAATCGGTAGTGACGGTTTATATCATTATACATACGGAAAATATAAATACAAAGCCGATGCTGAAAAATATTTGGTAACTGTTCATAAAATGGGTTTTACCGACGGATTTATCAGAGAATTAGATTGGTATAAATAAATTACTAAATTGAGCTTAATAAAAAAGACTTTCCGTTCCCGGAAAGTCTTTTTTGTATTTGCAAATATGAAAGTTTAGTTTTCGTAAAAACCTTTTAGCAATTTGTCATGTATTTCTTTAAAAGCATCAATTGTTTTGTCTACATGTTCCTGTTTGTGAGATGCCGTAGGTATTAATCTAAGCATAATTTTTCCTTTCGGAATAACGGGATAAACAACTGCTGAACAAAAAATTCCGTAATTCTCACGAAGATCTTTTGTAATTTTGATAACTAAAGTATCATCACCGTCAAAGAAAACAGGAGTAACGGGAGATTCTGTTTCCCCGAGGTTAAAACCGTTATCTTTTAAACCTTTTTGTAAGGTATTAACAATTGACCAAAGTTGGTCTTTTTGTTTTGTGTCACGTTTAATAATTTCCAAGCGTTTTAAGGCACCGAAAACCATAGGCATCGGTAGTGATTTAGCAAAAATTTGCGAACGCATGGTATATCTTAAATAATCAATAACTGCTTTCGGACCTGAAACAAATGCCCCGATACCTGCCATCGATTTTGCAAATGTTCCGAAATAAATATCAACTTTATCTTGGACACCGTAATGTTCTCCCGTTCCGGCTCCTGTTTTTCCCATGGTTCCGAAACCGTGAGCATCATCAATAAATAAACGGAATTCGTATTTATCTTTTAAATCGGTAATTCCTTTTAGATTACCCAAATCGCCTTCCATTCCGAAAACACCTTCTGTAATAACAATTATTCCGCCGTTTGTTCTTTTAGAAACACGTGTTGCATGTTTAAGTTGTTTGTCCAAACTTTCCATATCGTTATGTTTGAACACAAAACGTTTACCCATATGTAATCTGGAACCGTCTAAAATACAAGCATGCGAGTCGGAATCATAAACAATAACATCGTTTCTGTCAACCAAAGAATCAATTACAGATACCATTCCTTGATAACCGTAATTAAGAAGATAACCGCTTTCTTTATTTACAAAATCAGCGAGTTTTTGTTCTAAATCTTCATGATATTCGGTATTCCCGCTCATCATTCGAGCGCCCATCGGGTAGGCTAAGCCCCATTCAACAGCTGCATCTCCGTCAGCTTTTCTGACTTCGGGTAAATTTGCTAATCCGAGATAATTGTTAATACTCCAAGTAATTACATCTTTACCTTGAAATTTCATAATAGGACCGATTTCTCCTTCTAATTTAGGGAAAGTCATATATCCGTGAACCGAAGCTTGATATTTTCCTAAATCGGTTTTTGATGTGTCTAATTTTTCAAATATATCCACGACCTTGATTTATAATTAATAAATAATATTGTTTTTTTGATTTTGCAAATATAGAAATATTTACATCTTTCAGGAATATTAAAAAACATATATTTTTTCAGAGATAAGCAAAATTAGTATCTTTGCAACTTATTTAAAAAAATGATTTTTATTTGCATTTTGATGAACGAATAAATCCTGATATTTAAAATTCAATGTTTGCAGATATTAAATAGTTAAAATGAAGTATTATATAAGCGGAATACAACAAATCGGAGTCGGCGTTACCGATGTGAAAAAATCATGGAAATGGTATCGTGAAAATTTGGGATTTGATATTCCCGTTGTTGATGCACCCGGAACTGCCGAAAAAATGCTCAAATATACCGGCGGTCAACCGCAGGAAAGACACGCAATTATCGCCGTTAATATTCAAGGCGGAGGCGGTTTGGAAATTTGGCAATATTTAACACGAGAACCGAAACAAGCTGATTTTCAAATTCAGGCAGGTGATTTGGGTGTTTTTGCCGCAAAAATTAAAAGTTCTCAAATTAAAAAAGCATATACCGATTTAAAAGAGAAAAAAGTAAAGCTTTTAAGTGCGTTAGAAAAAGACCCTAAAGGAAATAAACATTTCTTTTTTGAAGATTACTGTGGGAATGTTTTTCAAATGGTTGAAAATAATGTTATTTTTAAAAAATCAAAAGCTTTATCGGGAGGTGTTTTCGGTGCAATAATAGGTGTTAGTGATATTGAAAAATCCATTCGTTTTTATTCCGATGTTCTTGGATATGATACAATTGAATATCACGAATCCGATGTTTTTAAAGATTTTTCAGGAATAAAAAGAGGCGATAAAAAATTTGACAGAGTTTTGTTAAGTCACAGTAAACCGCGAGAAGGTGCTTTTAGTAAATTATTGGGCAGCAGTCAAATTGAGTTAATTAAAGTTTATAATGCAGAACCTAAGAAAATTTATGAAGACCGATTTTGGGGCGATCCGGGTTTTATTCAAATTTGTTTTGATGTTCGAAATATGAAAGCTTTTAAAGAGCATTGCAACAAAACCGGTTTTCCTTTTACGGTTGACAGTAATCCTGAAATTTATAAATCAGGCGGAAAAATTTTTGATATGGGAGAAGCTTCAGGTCATTTTACTTATACGGAAGATCCTGACGGAACATTAATCGAACTTGTTGAAACACATAAAATTCCGATTATTAAAAAAATGGGTTTAGATTTGAATTTGATGAAACGAAAACCTGAAAAAGCATTGCCCGATTGGATGTTAAAAACCTTGGCTTGGAATCGAGTAAAATAAATTTCTTATTATGAAAGAAAGATTAGTCATAGAAAATTTCGGACCGATTAAGCATGTTGATTTGAATTTAAATAAAATCAATATTTTTATCGGACCTAATGCGAGCGGGAAAAGTACGATTTCTAAGATAATAGCGATAATTAAAAGTGCCTCCTTGGCTTATGATTTTAATAAAAATGAAACGAAAGTGATAGATCATTTTTTTAAACATTTTAATATTTCCAATTATTTTAATGATGAATCTTCAGTTTATTATGAATATGATACATATAAGGTTCTTAAGGATTTTTATTCGGAAAAAATTGATATTATTAAAGATGAAAACATAAATTTTAATAATAATCCTGATTTAGTTCAAGAATTTATTACAAAACTTGGCTTTTATAAGACAACTTTTATTCCTACAGAGAGATTATTTTTTTCTGCTATTTCGTCTTCGTTAATGGGTTTAATAAATAGTGATGTGAATTTACCTAAATTTTTCACACAATTTGGAAGTGATTTTGAAAAAGCAAGAACAGAATTCAATATCTATACTATTGATTTTATGGGTATTAATTATAGTTTTCAAAACGGACTTGATTTAATATTTTCAAAACAAAACAAAAGAATACTTTTATCTGAAAGTGCGAGCAGCATACAATCAATTGTTCCGATGTTTTTAACTGTATTATCTTCATCTGTAAATAATAAAAAAAATCATTTTGTAATTGAAGAACCTGAACTAAATCTTTTTCCCGAAACTCAAAAAGGATTAGTAAGTTTTTTAACAGAGAATACATATAAAAATAATAATTCAT
>JAOZQB010000017.1 GCA_029932445.1 Bacteroidales bacterium
TCCATTTAAAAATTACGTCTAAAATTAAAAATAATGACACTATCCAAAGAGCAATACCTCCGACTAATGCGTGACTTCCCGTAAAATCTTTCCCGATATAAATAGAATAACCTGAAAAAATGTAAATAACGGCATAAATACCCATTAGAATTCTGCTGTTTGCTTTGGTTGGTTTTTTATAGCTGCGGAAAAGTTGAATTAAAACTGCTATTGCAAAAACTATGGGAATAATAAAAGCCCAAATTCCTAATAAATTGTTAAACCAAACGATACCTTCGAGTATCTTTTCAACCATTTCTTTGTTATACATTTTTTGTCCTCCTATTCATTTAACTAATTATTTTATATTATTTAAATTTTTTAAGCACGCATCGCATTAACAGGTTTTAAGGATGAAATTTTAAAAATCGGATAAGTTGCCGAGATTAAAACAATTATTCCGACAATTATCAACTGAGCAAACATATATCCGGTATCGGAAGAAAATTGAATAACCGGTTCAAAACCGTTTTTTTCATACATTGCAGCCATGGTTCCCGACAGAACAATCGGATTTATCGAATAATAAAAAATAATCGGCAGACTTGCTGCAAAGCCCAAAATAACACCGACAAATCCCAAGAAAATCGTTTCCGAAAAAACGGTCATTTCCAAACGAAATTTTTTCATTCCCACGGCAACTAATAAACCGAATTCTTTTCGACGTTCAGCGGTCATCATAATAACGGTTCCCAAAACGCCGAAACCGACAATCATATATAATAAGCCCAACATCACATAACTGCTGACACTTTTTGTTTGAATAAGTTGTTTTAATTCGGGTAAAATTTCACCCCAATCCTGAACTTCGTATTTATCAAGATTAAGAAATCCTGAAATTTCAGATTTTACCGATGCGGTATTTTTATCAGCATCTAACAATACGGCAATACCCGTTAATTTGTTTTCTGTTGAATATAATTCTTGGGCTTCTTTTAAAGAAATATAAACCAAACTGCTGTTAAGTCTCGGAGACGGAAAATGTAAAAGTCCTCTGATCGGATATTTTCCGGCAGCTGATGCTGCATGGTATCCTTGTCCGAGTAATATGATTGTATCATTAATCCCGACTTCTAAAAACGATGCTAATTTATCGCCTATTAGTGCACCTTTATCGTTGACAGTTAAGTAGTTACCCAACGTTACTTTGTCGGAAATTTTTGTCATATTGTTTTCTTCTTCGGGAGAAATTCCGGTAACGAAACACCCTTTGGTATGTTCTCCGGATGAGGCAAGTGCAAAGGATTCTATTCTCGGAACAAATGCTTTAACATGTTTCAATGTTTTTATTTTGCTAATGTCTTCGGAAGCCGGTTCAAATGAATTATTAATGATTTTTTCTTCGGAATATCCTTTCTTATGAATTTGAATATGACCGGAATAGGATGAAACGAGGTTGTCGGAAATTCTGCCGAAAGTTCCGATTTGCATCGAACGCATCATTAAACCGAAAAACACCGCAAAAAAAACGGATGCAGACGTAATCAGAGTTCTTCTTTTATTTCGCCAAATATTTCGCCAAGCAACTTTAAGTATCATAGTTTTAAGTTTTAATTACGCATAGATTTTACGGGATCAAGTTTAAAAATATGAATTAAGGGATATATAAAAGCAATCAGTACAATTACAAAAACAACAATAATTTGACTGATCATAAAATGCAAATGTGTCGAAAAAGCCATCACCGGATCAAAGCCGAATGATTCAAAAGTTTTACTTGCAGCACCCGTAATATGAAGCGGATGAGTACTGTAATAAAAGATAATGGGCAAAGCGACAAGAAATCCGGAAATAATGCCGATAAGCCCTAATAACAGAGTTTCATAAAAAAGCATTCCGACAAGTTTTGTTTTTTCCATTCCTACGGCAACAATAACACCGAATTCTTTTTTCCGCTCGGCGGTCATCATTACAATAGTTCCGAATACCCCGAAACCGACAATCATATATAAAATAGCGAGCATAAATTCGCCGCTGATATTATCACTTTGTATGGCTTGGTTTAATTCCGGCGTTATTTTTTTCCAAGACATCACTTCAAATTTATTTAAATCAATTTTTTCTGATATTGCCTTTTCTGCAGCATTAATATCATCAGAATTTTTAAGCAATATCGAAAGAGAACTTAACATTTCGGGTGCCGAATATAATTCTTGTGCTTCCGGTAATGTGATGTAAATCATCTTATTGTTGAGTTCCGGAGAATTTAAATGAATAATACCGCGAACAGGATATTTCCCGGCTGCCGTTGCCGCATGATATCCTTGTCCCATTAAAACAAGTGTGTCCTTAACGGAAAGTTTCAGGAAAGAAGCCAATTTTTCGGAAACCAAAACACCCTTATCATCTTCGGACAGATAGTTTCCGGCAACAATTTTATCAGCAAGTTTTGTCATTTCATTTTCTTTTTCCGGTTTTATGCCGATTACAATGCTTCCTTTTGTTTGTTCATCGAAAGAAGCCAGAGCAAAACTTTCCAATCGCGGAACGATTTTATCGACAGATTGAATTTCGGAAACTTTTTTTTCAAGTTCCGGATCTTCCGGAAAGGTATTGTTAATAATTTTATCGTCCCAGTATCCGGTTTTATGAATTTGAATATGTCCGGTATATGAAGAAACCACATTTTTAATCATTACGGCATAGGATCCGAGTTGCAAGGAACGCATTACCACGGCAAAAAACACGGCAAAAAATACCGATGCGACAGTAATTAATGTTCGTCTTTTGTTTCGCCAAATATTTCTTCGTGCTATTTTGAAAATGTTCATTGTGTTATTGTTTAACTTCAAATTCCCGACAAGTTGGTAAAAATCAGAAACTTCAATTATTATCAATAAAGATACTGAAACAAGTTCAGTATGACGAAATCTGCCTGTCAGGCGGCTACATTTTAGTCTTTTTTAACCGGATAAAAATGTTACTTTACCCGTTTCATATTCTGCTGTGTAAAAAAGTTATCGTTTATCGGCACATCAAAAATCATTGAATTAATATCAACAACGGTTTTATGATTCGGTTCGTCAGCCGGAATAATTTCAAGATGTGTCGGAATTTTTTTGTTTCCCATCAATTTAACGGATGAGGCAATTTCTGTTTTTACCAAGTAACCGTCTTCATCATAATATTCCGATTTCATTTGATTATATTCGTCTTTGCTGATCCATTTTATCAATTTACCCCAAATAACAACGGCATCTTCTTTCGGGGTCAATTCAATTTTCCAGCAATCGTTTCCGTCAATTTTTTCTGAACCGGCTATTTTGTGGGTATAATCATTGACAATTGAGGATTCTTTCAGAATATCATCATTTGTATAATCGGAACCCATCCAGCCCTGCGACATCAGAGAGGGCGGCATTTTAATTAAACGAGAAATTTTAGGATTCCATGTCCACATTTCGTTTTGTCTTTTCAAAAAAGTTTGACCTTTTTCTTTTGCAGGATATGTAATCAGAGCAAGAGAATAATCGTTTCCTTTTCCCCAGGTTTTAAATTTCAAGGTTCTTTTCCATGTGGGACGAACAATGGTCATGGTCATTTCGGATTTTGCCGACTTTCCTCTGAATTTTTTATCGGCTTTTTTTATTATATCTGTTGCATTTTGAGAAAAACCTGAGGAAACGATAAAAAAGGCACTGAAAAAGAAGATTGATTTTATGATTTTCATAATAATAAAATTAATAAATAAAGGGTATAAATTTTTTTGTATGATTTTTATATTCAGAAAATTGATCTTTGTATTTTTCTTCCAAATATGTATCTAATTTCGGAATATTAAAATATGCAAAAAAGAGATATAAGAATAAGGGAATCCAAGCGGAATAAATGTTATGCGTTAAAACAGCATAGCCGATAACCCATAATAAATCGCCGAAATAATTTATGTGCATTGAATATTTAAATAAATTTATTGTGTAAAGTTTTCCCTTGTTTTCGGGGTCTTTCTTCCAAGTGTGTCGTTGATATTCCGAAAATGTGTTAAGATATGAACCGAAAAGGAATATCGCAATTCCCGTATAATCAATAATTCCGAGCGGAGCATTTGACCCGTATCCGAAGATGGCAAAACCGATGTAATACAAAGCAAATGCAATAGGAACACTAATGGTTTCTTCAAACGGAATTCGGCGTTTTACAAACACAAACGTTGCAAAGCTGATTCTCAGAAATACGATAATCGAAAAGCTGAAAATAATTATTCTTCTCATAAGATTCCCTTCTTGTATATTAATTCCGAACCAATTGTAAACAGTTGTGCCGCCTTTTTTGAATGCAATAAAATAAGCAAGGTATAACAAAACTATTTCAAGACCGAAAATTATCAGTTTTTGAGGGATACTTTTTGATTTTTTACCGTATAAATCCATTATTTTAAAACATTAATAATCAGTTTTTTAATTTTTTCTAAAGGGTATAATTCCGGCTCGGAAATAAAATTGACGGAAATTCCGTCTAATACGGAACCGAAAAAAACAGACCAAATTTCCGGATTTTTTTTGCCCTGTTTTTTATAGTAATCATTAAGTGTTTTCATAAAAGGTTCCATGTATTGATACATCGGTTCTTTAATTATTTCCTTAACACCGGATTTCATTAATAATGAAAAATACAATCGCCAAATACCGATATTTTCTTTTAAAACATCAAAGACTTTGTCAATAAAAAAATCAAATTCATCTTCGGTTAAAATACCGTCTTTATTGGGATCAAATATATCGGATAAAGTTTTTAATCCGCCGAAAATAATTTCCTTAAGTAAATCTTCTTTACTTTCAAAATAATTGTATAATAAACCCTTCGATACATCTGCTTTTTTTGCAATTGTATGAACGGATGTTGCATGATAACCGAATTCGGCAAATTCTTCCAATGCAACCGTCATTATGAGATCTTTTTTTGTTTTTTTTATATCCATTAAAATGACTGAACGGTCGTTCAAAGGTATAACAAGTTTTTTTCTTTTCAAAAAAAATGCAAGAATATTTTTTAACTTTGTTAAAAATATCAATAACCGATGAAGTTCAAAGCATTAATTTTTGTCCTGTTTATTGCAATTCGATTAAATGCTCAAAAAGAGCTGAAGATTGTTAAAATAGATAATTCAGAATATCCGCAGATTGAAATGCTGATAAAAAGCAGCAAAAACCTTGATACAAGCTCCCTGCAAATAGTTGAAAAAAAACAAAAATTACAATTTCTGACATCTGGTGTTCCGTATAAAGAAATAAAACATGAGCGACGCATTTTGTTTTTGATTAATGAGACTGAAATTCAAATAATAAAAAACATATTAAAAGATGAGGTCTCTAAATTAAAGAAATCCGATAAAATAAATATCGGAATTATGTCAAAGGGAGAAAACGGAAAGATAAAAATTCATTATACTGCCCCGGAATTCAGTAGTAATCATCAATATTTCGCAGATCATATCGAACATTTTTTCTTTGATTTTAAATTACCGAAAAGCAACACATGTAAAACTGAAAAAAGGATTCAGGATCGTTTGTTTTCGGGAAATAACGATATAAAAAATATAGGGATTATCATTTTGGGAGATATGGCAGACAATGACTTGAATTTTTGTACGGGAATACAAAATAATGAGCTTGCTCCGATTTATGTCTTACAAACCAAACCTTTAATCAAAGAAAAAGAAGACAAAATTATTGCTGTTTGTATGAAATCCGGCGGGATGTATACACAAAGTAAATCCGATAAGGACGGATTAAAAGTTTTAGAGCGTTACAACGAAGATATTTCTCTTGACCCGTTTAATACAAAATCGAATTTAAAAAAAATTATTTTTCAAATATCCGGAAAAAATAATGAAACAGGAATCAAGATAAATTACGGAAAACAGTCTCAACAATTTACAATCCGGAAACCGAAGAGGAATCAATTATCACAAAAAGAACTTTTTTTAACCGTTTTTTCTTCAATTTTATTGGTATTTATTCTGTTTCTTCTTTATAAATGTCGGAAAAGCAAGAAAAAATATAAAAGGAATGAGAAAAGTGCTATTGAATTACAACCGATGAATATCACAATTCCGATAGAAATAAACATAAAGGGAAAGGGTTTAAATAAAACATATTTTTTTGAAAAACATTTAATTCGAATCGGCAGAAATAAAGATAATGATATTGTTATTCCGGATACAACCGTTTCAGGGAATCATGCAATTATTAATAAACAAGGTAAAGAATTTACAATTCAGGATTTAGGCAGTACAAACGGTGTTATTGTGAACAAGAAGAAAATAAAAAAACAAGTTCTTAAAACAGGAGACCAGATTAAATTAGGCGGAATTGTTATGTTTGTAAGGTTTTAATATGTTATCGCTTATGCATTTTTGTATTTATTTCAAAGATAAAATCCGGAACAGATTGAGGTATTAAAATTTCACTCTTAATTTTTTTAGGAATATAAACAGCACACATTGTTCCTTTAACATGATATAAATTTGAATGTTTTTCTTCGGGTGTTCCGTCTAAAATTCCGGCAAGAACAGGAAATCTTACTTTTTCCGGATTGTATGCATAATCGTGCCAAATAACGATTGAGTTTTCATGAGATAAATATTTAAAAGTATTTTCCGTATCACTTTTAACATAGTCGTAGTGATGATTTCCGTCTATAAAAATTAAATCAAATTTTGTACTTAATTCTGAATAATTAAATGTTAAAGAATTTCCTTTTAAATGAGTAATATTTTCTTTTTCTTTTGAAAACAGACCGATTTGATTTATATAATCTTGCGAAAGGTGTAAAGATTTCATTTCTTCATCCGATAAGTTTAAAGTAAAACATTTTTTTGCGACAGAAGCAACATTTGCAGTTGTTTCACCGCGCCATGTTCCGAATTCGAAAAACAGACATTTATTAAAACTTGCAGCAGCATTTTTCAATAATAAAATATCCGTAATCAGTGAGCCGCCGTCAGTAAAAGAATATGGCTTTACACAATTTTCGTTATTAAGAAAAAGATCCTCGGAGTGTACAAGAGGCAGACCGTTATTTAAATTATAATTTTTAATAACATGCTCTTTCCAAATGTCGGGTGAATTCAAAACATTATTTAAAAGATACGGATTTTTAAAAATTAAACGTATTGCTTTAATTGTTTTTTGTAGTTTATTCATGGTTTATATTTATTTTATTAATCCTTTGACAAACAGCAAATACCATCTGATTATAATTTCATTATATTTTTTTATTTTTGAATCAACGGGTAAATTGTTTTTTTTCATTGAGAAAAGCATTTGATTTGTAATGGCTTCATAATTTTTCCAATCATTTTTTATTAAGAACTGTTTTCTGAAAACAAAAGGAAGAATCGGCTTAATACGATTTTTAATTTTTTGAACAGAAACAGAGAATAAAGATGATTGTATTTCTTTTTCAAAATTAAGATTGAATGATTTAAAAAAATGATTTTTTAAGACATCATCATATAAAAGTTTCATTTTTTTATATTCGAAAGGGACGTTTTTGAAAAAACAAAGCATTTTTTTGTCCCAATACGGAAAACGTTGCTCAAAGCCGAAAAAATTAAAAACACTTGTCGAATTAAAAATAAATTTTGTCAATTTTTCTTTAATATCATAATCTTCAAAAACTGAATAGGGGATATCTTTCTGATAATCAGGACTAAAAGAGAGTAAAGAATTTTTCACTGCTTTTTTTATTTCAGGTTTTTCAGAATCGGAAATTGAATTATAAAAAAATTTCTTTTTTACGATAAGATTTGAAATGCCGGAAGGTTTTAAATTTTCGGACACAACTTTAATCAATTGACTGCCGCCCAATAAATCGCCTGAATGTCCGGGAATAAAGACGGAATTTTCAGCAATTAAATTATTATCTTTTAGGTATTTTACGGCAAAATATTCTTGAAGGAAAGGCATTGACGAATATTTACCGGCAAAATGAACATATTCTTTAAATGATTCTGTTTCAATATAATTATTGATTAATTCTTTTGAATACTCAATAAAAAGCCACTTAAAATTTAAAGTTTCGGCAGTTTTTTTAGAATTTTCCGTTTCAAAATTATTTTTTTTACCGAAAGTAAAACAAATAACATTTGTATAATTATGTTTTTTCAGCATCAGAGCTATTAATCTGGAATCATAGCCGCCGCTTAAAGGCAAAATAACAGGACGATTTTGCAAAGAAATTATAAGACGTTTAAAGGTTTCTTCAAAGACTTGAATTGCTTGTGATTTAAGGCTTTCATACGGAGCCGGATTTAATTTATTTGTTGAATACGAAAAAAAGAACTGCTGATTTATAAGTTTGTTATTTTGGAAAATAAGAAATTCATTTGATTGTGTTTGGTAAATATTTTTCAGTAATGTTTTATTTCCGATTGTGTGAGCAGCAGAATTAAATTCTGTCTCTGATTGTTTATTTATGACGGATATTTTCAAGTTGGTTTTTAAGAAAACGATATCATCACTTATAAAAAGACTGTTTTTTTGAAAAGAATAAAATAAAGGAAAAATACGAGAAGTATCACTCGCAATCATTATAATATCTTTTATTTTTATAATTACCGTAAAAATACCGTTTGCTTCGGTTATTTTATCAATCAAATCAGCTTTAGTTTTAACAGATTTAAAATAATCTAATAAATCTGATTTTTCGTAAAAGTTGTTCTTATCATCAAAAAAACAACCTTTTACGGAAATTGTATCATTTTTAAACCAATGAAATCCGTTATTTTGTATTAAATGTATTTTATTCATTTATAATTTTTGAAAAATGCCGGCAATATTCTTTTGCAATATTACTTTTATTATATTTTCGAATTACTGAATGTCTTATTTCATCTTTATTAAAGGAGTGATAATTTTCCATCATTTCAGACATTGCAGATGCTAACTTATTCGGGTTTTCTGATTCCGTTATGTAACCGTTATCTTTATTAATAATCGATGATTGACCCCCGGCATCCGTTCCGATAACAGGTAATCCGCATGCCATTGCTTCAATATAAACAACCCCGAAAGCTTCAAACCTGCTCGGCAAAACAAAGGCATGTGCTAGATGCATTTCTTTAATGACCTCATCTTTTGTTAATTTTCCCGTAAAGAAGACCGTTTTTTCCAGATTTAACTGCTTTCTTAATTGATATAAATTTTTATATTCCGGGCCGTCTCCGCCTATCCGTAAAATAATTTTTTTATCTGAATTTTTCCGGATTAAAGAAACTGCCTCCAGTAAAATATCAAACCCTTTAACCGGATTTAATTTACCCAAACTAAACCAATTAAAAATGTCTTTGGGTTTTTCAATGCTTGTTAATTTGAAATCATCGGTGTTAACCGTATTCGGAATTATTGTTATTTTGTTTTTAACGGAGTCCGCTATATCTACAAGTTTATTTTTTAAAGCCGGAGAAACACAAGTTACTAAAGATGCTTTTTGTAATGCCGGTTTTAACAGAGGGAAATATTTTTCCGGAAGCATTTTTTTGGCTTCCGCCGTATTATATATAAATCGTGAACGGTGTTCGGTAATAACAAAGGGAATTGAAAATTGTTTATTTATTTCAGACGCAACAACACCGGCCCAAATACTGCTGTGGGCATGAATAATATCCGGGTGACCGTTTTTTTTAACATATTCAAGATATCGTTTATAAGTATTGCGTATCCAAAGTCGGCTACTGAGAAAATTTAATTTAGGGATATTATAAAATTTACTGCGATAAACATTTAATCCGAATTCATTATGATAAATGTTTTTTTTAAAAAGAGCCGTAAATTTAAAGCTTTTAAAAGAAGTTATCGTATTTACTAACACATCAACATTATTTTTTTCATGTAATAATGCAATATTTAATTCTTGAAAAAAATAACCGCTGTTCGGAGGATACCAAGAAGGAATAACAAGAATTTTCATAAATTGAATTTTAATAAGCATTTTCAGATTTCTTGGACATTCTCAATAACCAGAAGAGCATAAAAATACCGAATAAAAAGCCGGTCAAAGAATACATTGTAACGGCAAAAACACCGTTAAACAATAATTTATAGCTTAAATATATTGATAAAAAACGAAAAATTAAAAGTAAAAAATCAAAAATACTAACAAATTTTTGTTTGTTTAATATTGTAATAATCCATGAAACAGGCCTGTTTAAAAATGCAATACTTATCCAAGGTAACATGACGGCAGCATACAAACCGGCTTTTCCCCAATCTTTCCCGAAAAAAAAGTCAAAGAAAAAAGTTGAAATAAAGATGATAATTACCGGGAGAATAATAAGTTTTGCAAGATTTAAATATGTTTTTTTTACAAATCCGTATAAATCCCCGTTTTTGTTTTTGATATCCGTCGCTGTTTTATAAAAAACTTGTCCCACGGATTGTGCAACCATACCCGTCGGAGTCATTATTACTTTTCCTGCCATTCCGTAAAATGCGACAACTTCCAGACCGAAATATTTTCCGAGTAATAAAAACGGAATTTGGTTTGACAGTGTATTTAATCCGCTTAACAAGGTATTATATAAAGGAACATCTTTGTATTTTTTGACTAAGGCACGGCTGTTTTTTATTGAAACATATTTAATATTATTCTTAATGGATTTAATGCTGATAAAAAAAAGAAGGAATGCGGAAAATGCTTGTCCGATTAATGCACCGGCAATTAAACCGTTTCCGGAAGTTGAAAAATACTTAAGACTTGTTTGTGAGCCGACAATTACCGCAGATTTAGTAATCTTACCGGAGGATATTTTTTTATAGTGTTCGGTTCTGTTATTCCAATAAGACATAATTTCAAAAAAACCTAAAAAGAATGAACTTAAAGGAATATAATAAAACCAATTTCCGATATTATTTTCTCCGGAAATATTTGTAATAATATCATAAAACAAAACAATGAGTACAAAGAAAAATAAGTTTATAATGATATTAATTATAAAGGCAACAACCAGCAGATTTATTGCATGTTTATCGTCTTCGGGCAATACAATTGAAAGTTCAAATCTTAAAGAAGCTATAATTTTTAAGATACTTGTGAAACTTGAAAAAATAAATAATACGGCAAATAATTCTTCCGAATAAAGTCTTGTTAAAAGAGGAATAAAAGCAAATAAAATTAATTGTCCCGTTACAGAGCCGGAAAAAAGCGTAAAGAAATTTTTTACAAATTTTTTTTTATAATTTTCTTTAATGAAATTACGAATTGACATATTTATTTTTTGAAAAGTCTTACAAACAAAGGTAAATTATTTTGTTTATAACAATAATAGATTTCCGGTTTAGCTCCCCATCCTTCAAAAAATCGTGCAACACCCGGCAATGCCGAACCTTCAAAATCCAAAATTTTATTTTGCAAGGCATAATCTTGAATAAAAGCATCAAAAATTAAGAAAGAGGCAAAATTTTTCTTTCCTTCTTCCGAAGATGCTATTAAAGGCAAAGAAATACGATTTCCGCAAAAACTGAAAACTCCGACAGAAATTAATTGACTTTTTTCATTTATTATACCGTAAATTTTAAGGGCGAAACGGTCTTTTACAAAATGAATTAAACTTTTCAAAACAGTTAAGTCGTTGTTTGATAAAGAATTAATATTGTTGTTTGTTTTTAACGAAACGGCATCTTCAACGCTTAGCTCTTTATCTAAACTGAATTTTAACAATTTTGCTTTTTTAATATTTCGTTTTGTATTTGTCGAAAAAGCTTTTCTTAATGCTTCATAAGATGAATTTAAATTCAATAAATGATTTGGTTTTTCAGAAATATATTCTGAGTTGAACTTGTTTCCCGAATTAAAATGAATGGTCAAATATTTATATTTTTTCGGTATTGAATTTATAAAGCCGGATATTATTTCAGCAGAAATTTCAGCGGGAGAAAAAATTCCGATTTGTTGCGTAAATTTTGCAGGAGCGATATATGAAATACCGAATTTTTTCTTCACCAAAAGCGGCATTACAAAATCATAATTATCCGAAACCAAAGCACACCATTTCGGGGAGGCAATATCCAACCATCCGGAATAACCGTATATTCTTTGATTTAAGGATCCGGAAATTTTTACATCCCATAATTTTTTATCAATCTCGTTATGTGTCAGATATCTAATATTCAAAACTTATTCGTTGTGTTCGCTTAATAATAGTTCTTTTTTTTCTTTTCCGAAAAGGAAAAAGTCATTCTTACTTTTGCCTGAAATATGAGAATAAACCAATCGTTTATTAAATTTATTGAATACGGCAAAGAAGCTTGACAGTCGGGCAAGTCTGCCGGATGTCATCCATCTTAAATCATAGAAAAATGCTTCTTTTTTATCCTCGTCAACACGGCTGATATTTCCGTTAATAATATGACTTTTTGTGTGTTTCGGGGACAGCATGGAATCAGAATATTCTTCACCGATAAAATCGGTAATTTTTTTTAAAATGTGTTTCGGATACATTGCTAATTCTTCATATCCGACGGTCATTATCTTTAATCCGTATTTTTTCAAAACATATAACAATTTTTTATTTTCAAGATACCATCTTAAAGCAAGAAACAACATCGGTTTTCGGGTTCTTGCAAAACGAGAGTACACCCAACTTCTGTAATCTCTTGTCAAATAGATAATTCGCAAGTCGAATTCCTTATTCAAAAATTGAAGATACGGATAAGAATTTTTAGAACTGTCGGTTAAAATCATTTTATCGCCGTATTTTTCCGAAAATTTTTTAATTAATTTTCGATATTTTTCTTCAGTTGCTTCATTTGAAGAAGATATTGTTTGTAAATCTTTCCAGAAATCACAATCCGCCCCTTTTTTTCCGCAGGAACAAGTTGATTTTTCAAAAAGAGCATCGGGATTGTCTTTATTAAAAACAGCATAAATTTCTCCTAAACCGATAATATTCGGATGACATCCCAATGCCATATCCAAAATGGTTGAACCGGAATGTCCCAAACCTGCTATGTAAATGATTTTTTTCAACAAAAAGCAAAATAATGAGTACAAAAGTAAGAAATTGTTTTTGTTTTACGGATTTTCATACGTATTAAAGGAATAATCATTATTTTTACGAATTATCAAATTGTTTTGTCCGTGAGTCAAACGCAACAACTTAAAATATATCGGGTTTTCGGGAAATCGGACAAAGGACTTGTTCGAAAAGAAAATCAAGATGCTTTTACATATTTTGAAAGCATTAACGGTGCCGTGTTTGTTTTATGCGACGGAATGGGCGGAATCTCCGGCGGAAAAAAAGCTGCAAAACAAACATTAAAGACGATTGAAAAATTTATTTCCGAAGATTGGCAGGATAACGAACAAACATTAATTAAAGAAGCAATTGAACTTGCAAACAAACAAGTTCGAGAAAAATTAGGAGATACCGGAACAAATATTTTTCCCGGAACCACCCTTGTTTTGGTTTTAATCAGAGATAACAAAGTGTTTTATGCACATGCCGGTGACAGCAGAATTTATTATCAGACAGGAAAAAAACTGTTTCAACTTACCGAAGATCATTCTTTGGTAATGAAACTGTTGAAAGAAAAAAAAATCAGCAGAGAAGAGGCAGAAAACCATGTCCGGAAAAACGTCATTTATAATGCTTTGGGAATTAATGAAAACGTCATTGTTGAAATTAGTCAAAACCCGATTTCACCGGCAGATAATGATTTTATTCTGTTGTGTTCCGACGGATTAACCGGAGAGTTAAGTGATGAAAAAATTTTATCTGTTTTAAAAAATGATTCGGACATTCAGAAAAAGGGTAATTTATTGATAAAAAAGGCATTGGCAAACGGAGGTTCCGATAATGTTACGGTTCAGTTAATTCAATTTTATAATACCGGAAATAAACCCGGGAAAAGATACCGTTCGGATAGCGGACATAAGAAAAAAAGAATAAGACGTATTGCCGGATTCGGATTTGTTTTTTTGCTTGTGAATGCAATTTTAATGCTTAATTATTTCTATAAAAATAAAAAGCTTGAAACACAAAATAAAAGTGCCGAAAAAACGATTGTTTCGTATGAATTAAGTTTTTTTAAAAAAAGCACAAAACAAAATGTTTATACAATCGGCAGGAATATTTATACGTATCCGGAAATTACAAAAAATACTATAATTGATATTTTACGAGTTAATAATAAAAGGGCTTTATTTTTTTATCCGGGAGAAAAGATTAAATATCCGAAAAAAAAGAACAACTAATTGAACAAGACGAATGATCGGAGAAGTTTTAAATAATTATGAAATAGATGAAATTATTGATGAAGGCGGAATGTCAACCGTTTATCTCGGGATTCACAAATATTTGAAAAAAAAGGTTGCCGTAAAAATGTTGAATCCGCTGCTTCAAAAAAACCCCTTATATAAAAAACGATTTTTAAATGAAGCAAAACTTCTTTCAAGATTAAATCATCCGAATATTATTACGCTGTATGATTATATTGAGAATGATTTCGGAATTTTTCTTATTACAGAATATGTCAAAGGACAAACATTAGACGAATATGTTGATTTGGTTACGGGTCCCGTTCCTCAATCGAGAGCCATAAAAATAATCGTGCAAGTTTTGGATGCTGTCGGGCACATGCATTCTAAAAACATGATACACAGAGATATAAAGCCGTCCAACATTATGGTTACGTCCGATGATGCCGTAAAATTAATTGATTTCGGTATTGCAAAACATTTACGAAAAAATCAAGCTTTGGTAACGCAGGGAGGAGCAAAATTGGGAACGACGATTTTTATGAGTCCGCAACAAGTAAAAGGAAAAGTATTGGACAGAAGAACGGATATTTATTCAATCGGGGCGACATTATTTTATGTACTTACCGGACAATATCCTTATGAGAAAAATTTAAGTGAATACGAAATTTACAATAAAATTGTAACACAAGTATTTCCGGATCCGAGAACGTTTTATGTCGGAGTTTCAGATAAAATGAGAGCCGTCATAAGAAAAGCAACCGAAATTCAACCCTTGGACAGGTATCAGGCATGTGAGGAGTTTAGTATTGACTTATTAAGTGCACAAAAAAAGAAAACCAAAGCAAGTAATATTTCTCTGCAAACAAGAATAATTGATGCGGCTGATTTGGAAATAAAAAAACCGACCTTCGGAGCCGACTTTTGGCAAAACCTGATTATGTTAATGGCAGCAATTGCTTTTTCCGCTATTATTGTAACCGGTTTGTATTTTTTATCAAAAAAAGATGAACGTCGCGTTATTGACAGCAATGCATATCTTTTGGAAGGTGACAGTCTTACGGCATCAAAAATTGAAAGTTTGCATTACGGTGAAACCGTCAGAGTGATAAAAAAACCGTCTGACGGAATCATAAAAAAACCGTGGTTTAAGGTCCGAAGTTTAAGAAATAATATCGGATATGTGTATGAAGAGGATTTGGAAATTTCACATGCGTTTGTACAAATAAATGCCATTATGGGAAACAGCATTGCCGGGAATTTAATACCGGCTAAATTCAAAACCGCATTGCGTAACTATTATGTTGAAAATCAATATTATGAGAAGAATCAAACAGCGTGGAAAATTTTTCCTGAGGAAAAAAAGAATTTCGAAATGAATACGCTTGCTTTCGGAGATTATAATGATAATAAAAAAGATGATCTTGTTGTCTTATTATACAATACGGAAACCAAAGAACGCCAATTATTAATTGTTTTTGATAATGAAGAAACCCTTTCGCTTCGGTTAAACGAAGACGTAAAAATACGAACGGTTAAAAAAGGACGAAGAGGCGGTCGATGGTATCTCGGGAATATGTTGAAACGCACGAATGAAGAAGGGAAAAAATTCGAAGCAAAAAAATACGAATATTTATCGCATGACGGTATCCTTTTATATAAAATTAAAAGCAAGGAAAATATTCTGTATGTTTATGATACGCAAGAAAAAATGTTGAAATTTTATTCACAAACGTTGTAGTCGTCTCTCCCGAGACGACATTTTACAGGCGACAAAAATCGAAAATTCGTGTCTTCGAGACAAAAACAAAAATATGCAAAACTTCATAAAAAAAATCGAACAAGCCGGCGAGCTTATCAGAATAAAAGCACGGGTAAATACTGAACTTGAAATTGCCGAATTTGCCGATCGTATGTCAAAAGAACCGGGCGGAGGAAAAGCGTTGCTTTTTGAAAATACAGGCACCGATTTTCCTGTTCTGATTAATGCTTTAGGTTCTGAAAAACGCATGCAAATTGCATTGAATGTTAATGATTTCAATGATATCGGGGAAGAACTTGAGAAGATGTTTAAAAATCTTACATCTCCGAAAAAAGGATTTATCGATAAACTGAAAATGTTACCCGAGTTAGCTTCTTTATCATCATATATGCCTAAAACGGTTTCCGGAAAAGGACAATCACAAGAAGTGATACATAAAAATCCGGATTTGTCAATTTTCCCGATTTTAAAAACATGGAGTCGCGACGGAGGTAAATTTATTACATTACCGCAAGTGATTACAAAAGACCCGATTACCGGCATTCGAAATGTAGGAATGTATCGTATGCAAGTGTTTGAAAAAGATCTTACGGGAATGCACTGGCATAAACATAAAGTGGGGGCAAGGCATTTTTCGGAATATAAAAAACTCGGAAAAATGATGCCGATTGCCGTTGCTCTCGGAGGGCATCCGGCACTGACTTATGCAGCTACGGCACCTTTGCCCGATAATATTGATGAATATATGCTTGCCGGATTTCTTCGTAAAGAAAAAGTGAAGATGGTCAAAGCGATTACTCAAGATATTGAAGTTCCGGCAGAAGCCGACATTATTATTGAAGGTTATGTTGATCCTCAGGAAGATTTTATTTGGGAAGGACCGTTCGGCGATCATACCGGTTTTTTCTCTTTGGCGGATTGGTATCCGAAATTTCACATCACGTGCATCACCCATAAAAAAGATGCCGTGTATCCGGCAACCGTTGTCGGTATTCCGCCGATGGAAGATGCTTGGATTGCTCGTGCAACGGAGCGTATCTTTTTGACACCCATAAAATTAAGTATGCTTCCGGAAATAAAGGATATGAATATTCCCGATGCAGGCGTTGCTCATAATATAACTTTGGTAAGTATCGAAAAAAGTTTTTCCGGACACGCTCAAAAAGTGATGAGTTCGCTTTGGGGTGCCGGACAAATGATGTTTAATAAAATGCTTGCCGTTTTTGATGCGGACGTAAAAATTTCCGAATATCAACAAGCAGCAAAGATTTTTTCCGAAACCGTAAATCCGGAAAATGATTTGATTTTTATGAAAGGTCCCTTGGATGTTTTGGATCACTCTTCAAGCAAATTTGCATACGGCAGCAAACTCGGAATTGATGCAACTAAAAAGTATGATGAAGAAAAACCGAATTCTGAAATATTAAAAATTAATATGAAAACAGTTGAAATTGATATTCTTCAATTGAAAAAAAAATATTCGGAAATTAAGGAAATTAATGATGAATTATTGAAAGACGGTATTTCTGTTATATTTATTTCCGCAGAAAAAAACAGAAAACACCATATCAAAGAATTAGCGGATCAACTTCTTAAAGAAGAGGGTGTTCGGAAGGTGAAATTTCTCATTTTTGTTGATTATCCGGTAAATATTTTCGATATTGAACAAACATGCTGGATTTTTGCGAATAATATTGAACCGATGCGTGACTGTTATATTTTTAAATCACAAAACGAAACAGAAATTTCACATCTTGCAATTGACGGAACCAGAAAACGTGCGGATATTGATAATTTTAAACGTGATTGGCCTGATATTGTAACTTCTGATGAAGCAACAATAAGCTTGGTTGATAAACGATGGGGCGAATACGGTATCGGAAAATTTATTCCGTCACCGTCCGTTAAATATAAACATTTAATAATGAGCAAAACAGCTGTTGTTGAATAAATTCCGTAGAGACAGCTTGCCTGCCTGCCGCAGGCAGGCGGCTGTCTCTTTTTTATAATTTGCGAGTTCTTTTAAATTGACAGCAATTTTTATTCAGATATTTACAAATGCAACAAAAATACATCACACATCAAAAAGCATTAAACAAAGCGATGTATTTGTGCAGCAAAGCCGAAAAATGCAAATCAGATATTCTGAAAAAATTGTATGATTGGAAAGCAAATCCGGATGAACACGATAAAATTATTCAACAATTAGAAGACCAAAAATTTATTGATGAGGAACGATTTGTGAAATATTATGTGCGAGATAAGTTTGAATTTAACAAGTGGGGGAAGATTAAAATTCGTACCATGCTTTTTAAAAAACAAATCCCGGAAAGTCTGATAATAAATGAATTAAAACAAATTTCCGAAGAGAAGTATAAAGAGACATTGGAATATTTGATAAAACAAAAGCAAAAAAATATAAAAGATACAGAACCTTATAAAATTAAAACAAAATTACTGCGATTTGCCGCCTCAAAAGGGTTTGAACCCGATTTAATCTTAAGTATATTAAACAGATAAAAAAAAGTTTTTATATTAGCAACTTAAAACACCGCTATGTTTGATAAATATAATGCTCTGCTTGCCCCTTTAGATACAATTAAATTAAATTTTAACGAAGCCGGATTAATGGTTATGAACATTACCATTGCCTTTATTATGTTTGGTGTGGCACTCGGAATAAAACGAGAAAATTTTGTTCAAATCACCAAAAATCCTAAATCCGTAATTATCGGTTTGGTTGCTCAATTTCTATTACTTCCTGCAATAACTTATTTGCTTGTAATTTTATTAAAATTTCCTGTTTCAATTTCTTTGGGGATGTTGTTGGTTGCTTCTTGTCCCGGCGGTAATGTTTCAAACTTTATGACTTCTTTGGCGAAGGGAAATACGGCTTTATCCGTAACATTAACAGCGTTTTCCGATTTGCTCTCTATCTTAATGACACCGCTTAACTTTGTGTTTTGGGGTGAATTATATATCAGTACGGTTCCTTTGGCAAACCCGATTGAAATTCCTTGGGAACATGTTTTTCAAACAATAATAATATTAATGGGAATACCCTTAGTTGCCGGTTTATGGTTTGCCAGACGATTTCCGAAGTTAACAGAAAAAATATTTAAACCGATTAAATGGATTTCTGTTATTGCCTTCCTGGGTTTTATTACAGGAGCAGTGATGGCAAATTTCACTCATTTTATGAATTACTTTTTATTGTTAATTCCTATCGTGTTAATTCATAATGCCGTTGCTTTCGGAATAGGAAACAGTATTGCACGAGTATCTTATCTTTCGGTTCTTGACAGAAAAACCATTACTATTGAAACCGGTATTCAAAATTCGGGAATTGCCTTGGTACTTATTTTTAACAAACACATTTTCCCGGACGGATACGGCGGAATTGCCTTTATTGCTGCTATGTGGGGAATTTGGCATATTGCATCCGGATTATTGCTCAGCATTTGGTGGGCAAAATATACAAAAAAACGAGAATTGAAAACTGCTAAAAAGTAAGGTTCTGAATTTGTTTGTTACGCTTTTTTCTTTGCAAAACCGAAATAAGCATTACGTGAAATTTTACTGAAACGTAAAACTATAAGATACCGAAGGAATTATGGAAAATAAAGCCAATCGAACGGCTTCAAATTGCGTTGAATTTTCATTTATCGGACGGAATGTAATTTGATACGCATTTTTTCTGGCATAAACGTTATAAACCGAGACATTCCAACTCGAATCCCAATGTTTTTTCTTTTTGTTATAATAAGTGATGCTCACATCAGCTCTGTGATATTCGGGCATTCGGTAACCGTTGCGTTCCGTGTAAAGTTGCACAATCCGATTATCAATAATATATCTTCCGGAAGGAAACGTTACGGCATCGCCGGTGTAATAAACCCAAGTTGCCGCAAAACTTAATCGTTTATTCAAATTGTAAATTGCCGTAATCGAAAAATCATGTGTTCGATCATGTTTTGCAGAAAACGGTAATCCGTTATTTATCTCTTCAAAAACACGTTCCGTTTTTGACCAAGTATAACTTATCCAACCGGTTAATTTCCCGGTTTGTTTTTTAAAATATACTTCTGCTCCGTATGACCAACCTTTTCCGTATACCATCTCGGCTTCCAAATATTTGTTAACCATCACGTTTGCTCCGTTCCGATAATCGATTACATCGTTTAAATCTTTATAGTATAGTTCCAGAGAAGTTTCAAACATATTATCTTTTATGTTTCTGTAATAACCTACGGAATATAAATCTGCACTTCCGGGTTTTACAAGTTTTGTTGTAGGATACCAAATATCTGCCGGTGTTGATGAGGTTGAATTTGACAGAAGATGCACATATTGCGCATTTCTTGTGTATGCTGCTTTCACCGAATTTTGTTTGTTGATAATGTAATTTAAAGAAAATCGCGGTTCAAAATTCTTATAGGTTTTAATAATTTCATTTTGAGAATAAATCACGGAATCAATCGGTTCTTGTCGGTTGTTAAATTCATAAACGGTTCCGGGTCCTAATACACAAAAAGCGGAAAGTCGCAATCCGTATATTGCTTTTAAATTATCTGAAATATTAACTTCATGTGAAACATAAGCTGCATTTTCAAAAGCATATTTATCTTCAACTTTAATATCATTCAGAAATTCAACTTCACTTGCATCCACTTCGCCGGGCGTAAATCTGTGATAAACAGAATTTATTCCGAAGCGAATAAGATTTTTGCTGTTCGGGAAATATTGAAAATCTTCTTTTATGTGCCAATCTCTGATGGCAGAATTTAACTTTACTTTTCCGGAATCGGCAAAAAAACCGATACCGATTTGATAATCGTATTTGCTGTATATCAGGGATGTATTCAGGAACAATTTTTCATTAAAAACATGATTCCAGCGACTTGTTCCGGTAACATTTCCCCAGTCCATGCTCATAACATCGCTGAAACCGAAAACATCTCGACCGAAATATCCGGAAAGAAAAATACGATTGTTATCATTAATTTTCCAATTGGCTTTAGAATTTAAGTCATAAAAATACAGTGTGCTTTTACGTTGCTCTTCTTTGGGAGCAAAAGCCAAAAACAAATCGGCATAAGTTCTGCGTCCCGAAAGAATTAAAGATGCTTTATCTTTTACAATCGGTGTTTCAAGTGTTAGTTTTGAGGAAATTAATCCGATACCGCCTGATGCCGAAAAATTTTTCATATTGCCGTCATTCATTTGAATATCCAAAACCGAAGATAAACGACCGCCGTATTGAGCCGGAGCCGTACCTTTATAAATTTTGGCATTTTTTACGGCATCCGAATTAAAAACCGAGAAAAAACCCATTAAATGTGAGGCATTATAAACGGGAGCTTCATCAAGTAAGATGAGATTTTCATCGGCACCGCCGCCGCGAACATAAAATCCGCTTCCGCCTTCGCCCGCAGGTTTTATTCCGGGCAAAAGTTGTATGGTTTTTAAAATATCCTGTTCTCCGAAAATAACGGGGATTATTTTTGTGTCTTTCGGACTTATTGTGTTGACACCGGTTTCCGCAACTTTAATGTTTTTGTCAATCCCCTGTCCGGTAACAGTAACTTCTCCGAGTTCGTTAATGTTTTCTTCTAATTCAACATTTATAGTTTGATTTTTTGAAACTTTGATTTCTGATTTTTTTTCTTTGTAACCAATGCTGTTAAATCTCAACTTTGTTGTTGATGAAGGAACGGTAATTGAATAAAAACCGTATGTGTTTGTTACGGTTCCGAATTTTCCGTCCGTAGTGTTAACAATGGCGTTAATAATCGCCTCTCCGGTTTTTGCATCGGAAACAGTTCCTTTTATACTTATTTTTTGAGCATTAGAAAATGGAATTATAAAAAACGATATGAATAAGATTAAAAAAGTCTTCATTTGCAATGTAAAGATAAAATTCAAATTGAGGAAGAGAAATTTATTTTCTTATAACGGCAGTAATTTTATTTTGTTTTATATTTGCCGAAATTTTAAAAAAGGGAAAATGTCATATTCAACAATAAACAACTTAGATACATATAACGATATTTTAGAAAAAGAAGATGCAGTTTTGGTCTATTTTTCTCATGAACAATGCAATGTGTGTAAAGTTTTAAAACCAAAAGTTGCAGAACTTCTCGAAAATAATTTTCCGAAGATGAAAATGTATTATGCCGATACGGTATTAAATCCTGAAATTTCCGGGCAAAATAAAATCTTTTCTGTCCCTACGGTTCTTGCATTTTTCGGCGGTCGTGAAACTTTCAGAAAAAGCCGAAATATCGGAATTAATGAACTTGCAGAACAAATTGAAAGACCATACGGGATGATTTTTGAAAACTAAATTTTTTATTTTTGATGTTTTGAAATTCTTCGGATGTTAAACCCGAAAGATGCATTAAAAAATCTATTACGTGTCAAAACTACTTCAAAACAAAACGTTTCACTAACTTATAAATTTTTACCATATCGGTGCTATGCTAAAAATTTATAAGTCCTTGTTTTTTTGTATTTTTGATACTCATTACGAAGTTTTAATACATAATTCGGGTTAAAAAGTCATTGACTCGGAAACAGACTGCAACAAAAACTACATTTTCGTTCACCCGGCGGATTTTCGGCTCCGCAAACCGGACAAATATAATCAGCTTCTTTTAAAACACCGGTTTCATCGAATGAAATCCCGCAATTCGGACATTCTCTCAGCACATCATCAAAACTTTCACCGCAAAATTTACAAACCATCTTTTTTATTTATGAAAACCGATTTCAAAACCAATCATTAATCGAGGAAGTTCTGTTGAACTGATTTCATTTTTGAACTCGGGAGTAAACATATCCGATAAGCGATATTTAGCAAAGAGCAACATACTGCCGTAACCTGCACGGAATTCTGCTCCGTAGTTAATATCATTCATATAATTTAAGCCGGTATTTATTCCCGTATAATCGGAATAACCGGTTGTGTTTCCGTCATTTATATAGTTTGTAAACTGTCTTTTTGTTGAGAAATTCCGGTCACCGTATCCGCCGATATCAATATAATTTCCGACCGGACTTTTTTTGTTTTTCCCGAAATTAAATCGAAAAAAAACATCTGCTTCCAAGGCATTTATTTTTAATTTTTCTTTATCGTAAATTATTGATGTCGGAATTTTTTTATTATCATTTTGTTTAAAATGCCAAGCATAATATGTGTAATTAACACCGGCACCGACAGCGAAAAATTTAGCAAGCTTCAGTCGATATCGAACACCGTATGAAATTGAATGCGATTTGCCGTAAAAAATATCAGCATCTGTTCCTTCTTCCGGAGGTGTTGCAAACATAAAATTAAAATAAGCATAGGTATAATGTGTTTTTCCCGGCCCGAATTCAACTTTTTTTCGGTCTTTTTTTACATTCCCGGTGTCCGTTTTTACCTTTAGTGTGTCCGTTTGAGCAAAAGACAGTGAAGTTGCAAAAATTAAAAATAATAAAAGGGATACATTTTTCATCATCATTATTTTAAAGGAATAATAAAGGAAGATGATCGTTTGATAATCTTCCTT
>JAOZQB010000150.1:0-4628 GCA_029932445.1 Bacteroidales bacterium
ATAAGTATTAATAAACATTACTCAAACGGAAAATTATTTTCATGGTCTGTTTTGGGTGAAGCCGAAACGTGTGATGCGGGGATAAATGAAATTTGCGAAATGCAAAATATGCCTCTCAATTGTGAAATGCACAAGAATCAATTTACGGAAACAAATTCGGATACTTCGTGTTCTTGCGAAGACAGTTTTGAATATTTACACTTTGAAGCCGATTATACGCTTCCAGAAAAAATAAATATCGCTAATGTTTCTCAACAGGAAATAACACTGTATTCAAACAGTATTTTTACAAATCAAACAAACATTCTTCATAATCAAAATCAAATTTCGGAAACAGGGAAATACAAACAAAAAATTCCGGATTTTACGGTATTATTCCGAATTTTCAGATGTTAATCCGAAACACTTGCACACTTTCTGTGTCAATATCACAGCTTATCAAAAAATATAATTGACATATCAAATTCTTATTATTTCTCTTTTAATTCAGATCAGATGTAATCCGAGAAGATATTATATGTCAGTAAAATAGAGGAATATATTATTCACTCCCAAAACTCTTTATCATGGAATATTACAAAAACAAAACAATAAATGCAGATATAGAAACTGCAACAGAATTAATAAAAGCCGAACTTCAAAAAGAAGGTTTCGGAATCGTTACACAATTTGATGTACATAAAGCATTAAAAGAAAAAATGGATTTGGATTTTCGACCATACAGAATTTTGGGCGCTTGCAATCCGCCGTTTGCTTTAAAATCAATTAATGCAGAAGATAAAATCGGTACTTTTTTGCCTTGCAATGTCATGTTGCAAGAAGAAAACGGAAAAACAGAAATTGCAATAATTAATCCCGTTGCAATGATGCAATCAGTTGAGAATGAAGAAATGAAAGCAATAGCAAACGAAATTGCAATAAAACTTAATTCTGCACTCTCAAAAGTCTAATGACTATTATCTTAAATCTAAAAGTCTAACATCTCAAATCTAAAAAACATGTTAAATAAAATTATAAAGTTTTTCCTCGAAAATAAGCTCGTTACATTTATGTTTCTTGCCATATTTATTGCTTGGGGAATAGTCTCGTCACCTTTCGGTTGGGATACATTTTTACCTTCCGATCCGGTGCCGGTCGATGCCATCCCTGATATAGGAGAAAATCAACAAATCGTTTACACCGAATGGTCGGGACGGTCACCGCGTGATATCGAAGATCAAATTTCATATCCGCTGACAACGGCATTACTAGGCATTCCCGGGGTAAAAACAATCAGAAGTAATTCAATTTTCGGATTATCAAGTATCTATCTGATTTTTGAAGATGGCATTGATTTTTATTGGAGCCGAACAAGAATACTCGAAAAACTGAATTCTTTACCACCCGGAACTTTGCCCGATGAAGTAAAACCCGCACTCGGACCCGATGCTACGGCACTCGGACAAATATATTGGTATACACTTGAAGGCAGAGACAAAGAAGGCAATCCTTCGGGCGGTTGGGATCCGCAGGAACTCAGAACCTTGCAAGATTTTTATGTCCGCTTCGGATTAACATCGGCAAAAGGCGTTTCTGAAGTTGCCTCAATCGGCGGCTTCGTTAAAGAATACCAAATCGACATTGACCCGAATGCCATGAAAGCATACAATGTTAATGTGTCGCAAATTATTAATGCCGTTAAAAACAGCAATCTCGACATCGGTGCAAGAACCATTGAATTTAACCGCACGGAATATCTGGTAAGAGCCTTGGGATACATCAAAAATCTTGAAGATTTGGAAGAAAGTGTTGTTGCGGTAAATAGTAATACACCCGTAAGGCTGAAAGATGTTGCAAAAATCTCTTTCGGACCGGCAACGCGCAGAGGCGGGCTTGACAAAGGCGGTTCGGAAGCCGTAGGCGGAGTTGTGGTAGCTCGTTACGGAGCGAATCCTATGGAAGTTATCAAAAACCTGAAAGAAAAGATCAAAGAAATTTCACCCGGTTTACCAAGTAAAACACTTGCCGACGGAACGGTTTCAAAAGTGACGATTATTCCTTTTTACGACCGAACCGGTTTAATTAAAGAAACACTCGGAACACTTGAAGAAGCGTTGACACTCGAAATTCTTATCAGCATAATTGTGGTTTTGCTTTTGGTTATGAATCTGCGTGCATCATTCTTAATATCAAGTCTTTTGCCGATAGGCGTTTTAATGACATTTATTGTTATGCGGCGTTTCGGTGTGGATGCAAATATTGTTGCCCTTTCCGGTATCGCAATTGCAATAGGTGTAATGGTTGATGTCGGTGTGGTTTTCACCGAGAATATCATCCGGCATCTCGAAATGGCGGAGAATGTCGGAGCAAGAGGTAAAAAATTAGTAAAAGTAATTTATGAAGGAACAACGGAAGTTGCCGGAGCAGTAATTACGGCTCTTACAACCACAGTTGTCAGTTTCTTGCCGGTATTTGCCATGCAAGCAGCCGAAGGAAAATTGTTTCAACCGCTGGCTTTTACCAAAACATTTGCAATGATTTCGGCATTAATTATCGGATTAATGTTTATTCCGGTGCTTGCAAATATGGTTTTTTCGATAAGACCTTCAAAAAACTTAAAGAAATATATTTCTAACGGAATTTTAATTGTTGCCGGTATTATTTTAGCAATCTCCGCAAAATCAGTCATTGCACTTGCATTGGTTTTAATAGGAATAAACAATTTACTGTCTGAAAAATGGTCTGAAAAACGAAAAAAATATACAAACCTTATAAATATTTTCATCACATTAAGTATTGTAATCTTTTTCTTAACACGCGAATGGATGCCGCTAGGAGCTCAAAACAGCCTGTTAGTCAATTATATATTTGTGATGTTGATTATCGGAATTGTTCTCGGAGCATTAATGTCTGTTGTTCATTATTATACACAGATTTTAACGTGGAGTTTGGAAAACAAAAAGAAATTTCTTGCAATTCCTGTTTTTGTAATCCTGTTCGGAATTTTATCCTGGCAAGGTGCAGAAAAACTATTTGGTTTTATGCCGAATTTTGTAAAAGAAAGCAAAGCGTGGAATTCCTTTACGGAAGTTTTTCCGGGCACGGGAAAAGAATTTATGCCGAATTTAGATGAAGGTTCATTTTTACTGATGCCCACAACCATGCCGCATTCAGGTATTGAAGAAAACCTTGAAGTTATCAGAATGCTCGACAAAAGAGTAAATAACATTCCGGAAGTTGAAAATGTGGTCGGAAAATGGGGACGTGCAAATTCCGCCCTCGATCCCGCGCCTACTTCGATGTATGAAAACATCATCAATTACAGAACGGAATATGTTGTTGACGAAGACGGCTCAAAACAAAGATTCAAGATGAATGATGACGGTGATTTTGTTTTGAAAGACGGAACAACTTTTAACCAAACAAAAGATGAATTTAGAGTGGTTGAGAAATCAGAACTTATTCCGGACGAAGACGGCAAATATTTCCGTCAATGGCGACCTGAAATAAAATCAACCGATGATATTTGGAAAGAAATCGTTAAAAAAGCAAAGATTCCGGGTTTAACTTCCGCACCAAAATTGCAACCGATACAAACACGATTGGTAATGTTGCAAACCGGTATGCGAGCACCGATGGGAATAAAAGTTTTCGGTCCCGATCTCGAAACCATTGAAAAAACGGCTTACGATATTGAACACCAACTTAAATTTGTAAAAGGTGTAAAAGCTTCCTCCGTTTTTGCCGACAGAGTCGTCGGAAAACCGTATATTGAATTGAATATCAAACGAAAAGCAATTGCACGATACGGATTAACGATTAAAGATTTGCAAACTGCAATCGGAACAACAATCGGCGGAATGCCTTTAACTTCAACCGTTGAAGGACGTGAACGTTTTCCGGTGCGTGTGAGATATGCACGTGAATTCAGAGACAATCCCGATGAATTGAAAAAAATTCTGATACCGACAAAAAGCGGTGCTCAAATCCCTCTCGGAGAACTTGTTGATATTGAATACACAAGAGGACCGCAATTGATTAAAAGTGAAAATACCTTCCTTGTAGGTTATGTGATTTTCGATAAAAAAGACGGTTTTGCAGAGGTTGATGTTGTTGAAAATGCACAAAAACAGCTTGAAGATAAAATTGAAAGCGGAGAGCTTGTTATCCCTGCCGGAGTAAATTATATTTTCACGGGGAATTATGAAAATCAGGTTCGTGCAAGCAAACGCTTACTTCTTGTCGTTCCGATTTCATTATTGTTGATTTTCTTAATACTATATTTCCAATTCGGGAAAGTACAGCCTTCATTAATGGTGTTTTCAGGAATATTTGTAGCTTTTTCAGGCGGTTTTATAATGATTTGGCTATACGGTCAACCTTGGTTTATGGACTTTTCATTTGCCAGAGTAAACATTCGGGAAATGTTCAGTATGCACTCAATTAATTTAAGTGTGGCAGTTTGGGTCGGATTTATTGCCCTTTTCGGAATTGCAACCGACGACGGTGTAATTGTCGGAACCTACTTAAAACAAGTTTTTGAACGTAATAATCCGCAGACCGTTGCCGAAGTCAGAAAATCAGTTATTGAAGCCGGCTCAAAACGAGTTCGCCCCGCAATGATGACCGCAGCAACAACAATCATAGCA
>JAOZQB010000150.1:4728-7158 GCA_029932445.1 Bacteroidales bacterium
TATTGCTTTTCGCAAAGATGATTTCGGCACAAAATACTTTGCCCGATTATCTCGAAACAGCAGCAAAGAATAACCCCGAACTTGCTTCAAAATTCAGTGAATATAATGCAAGTTTGCAAGTTATTCCGCAAGTGAAAGCATTGCCCGATCCGCAAATCTCTTTCGGTTACTTTATTATGCCGGTTGAAACTCGGACGGGACCACAGCAAGCTAAAATTTCCGCGAGTCAATTTTTTCCGTGGTTCGGAACTTTGAAAGCAAAAGAAAATGCAGCAATTCAAGCAGCAAAAGCAAAATACGAAGCTTTTGAGCAGTCAAAATCAAAATTATTTCTGAATATCAGAACTTCTTATTACACATTGTATTACATACAAAAATCAATTCACATTACGGAAGAAAACCTGATTATTTTGAAATCGTTTAAAAAATTAGCTGCCGTAAAAGTGGAAATCGGAAAAGCATCGGCAACCGATGAATTACGAATAGACATGGAAATTGCCGAACTTGAAAACAAATTGGCTTTATTAAAAGACAGTTTTTATAGTGAGCAGGTTAAATTCAATAAATTATTGAATGCAGAAAAGGAAAGTTCAATTGTAATTTCAGAAATTAAAGACGATGTTTTTAAAATCGATACACAAACGGTTCTTGACAGTATTCTTGCAAATAATCATGATTTAAGAACACTTGATTTTAATCTGAAATCCCTGGATTATTTAAAAACAGCAGCAGAGAAAAACGGGAAACCCAAATTTTCAATCGGTGCAGATTATACATTTATCGGAACAGGCGAAAATAATCTTGCCGGAACCGATGCATTTTTTGCTCCGAAAATAGGATTCTCAATTCCGATTAATCGAAAAAAATATAAAGCAAAAGTTTCGGAAGTTCAATTTAAGCAAGATGCTGTAAAAGCAAAAAAAGAAAATGCCGAAAATTTGTTGGAAACAGCTTTGGAAACAGTTTTTAAAGATTTTACCGATGCTGACAGACGAATGAAACTTTATGAGAATCAGTCAGATATTGCCAAAAAGACAATGCGATTATTAGAAAACGAATATGCGGTAAGTTCTGTCGGTTTTGAAGAAATTCTGCGAATGGAGCGTAAAGTTCTCAACTATAATCTTGCTGTCGAAAAAGCAAAATCTGACAGAGAAAAAGAAAAAGCTAAAATATATTATTTAACAGGAAAATAAAGACTTTCATTCGTCTGAATGACATTGAAATATCAAACTCTTAATTAAAAATAGAAAACATGAAAAATCTAATAAAAAAAATAAAAGAAAATATCAAATACATACTTCCGAGTATAGTAATCGGATTATTTTTCGGCTGGTTGTTCTTTGCCGGAGGTTCAAGTTCCGATGACGGACATAATCATGACACAACAGAAGCAGCCGAAACAAGATGGACATGCTCAATGCATCCGCAAATTGATGAGCCGGAAGCCGGACAATGCCCCATTTGCGGGATGGATCTTGTTCCGAAAAACACCATGCAATCGGATGACGAAGCCGTTGATGAAGACGAAATTTTAATGACACAGTCAGCCATAAAACTTGCTGATATTCAAACTTATATCGTAAAACAAGGAATGCCCGAGAAGAAAGTTTATTTACTCGGAAAAGCACAAGCCGATGAGCGAAAAATAGCCGAATTAACAGCCCGGTTTTCCGGACGAATTGAAAAATTATTCGTTAATTTCACGGGACAAAATGTAAAAAGAGGTCAAAAGTTGGCAACTATTTATTCGCCGGAACTTGTTGCAGCACAAAAAGAGCTGATGGAAGCAATTTCATTTAAAAATTCAAACCCGAGTTTTTATACGGCTGCCCGAAATAAATTGAAATTGTGGGATTTAAGCGACCGTCAAATTGATAATATCGAAAAAAACGGAAAACCGAAATTGTATTTTGATATTCTTTCGCCGATTTCCGGAACCGTAACCATGCGACACGTTGCTTTGGGCGACTATATTAAAGAAGGGAACGCGTTATTTCAAGTCGTTGATTTAACAAAAATTTGGGTATTGTTTGATGCCTACGAAAGTGATTTGCCTTGGCTTAAAAAAGGTGATGCCGTTGATTTTGTGTTTCAATCGATTCCCGGAGAAAAATTTAATGCAAAAATTACCTTTATCGATCCGTTTATCAATCCGCAAACAAGAGTAGCAAAAGTTCGAGTAGAATTAAAAAATTCGGATTTAAAAATTAAGCCTGAAATGTTTGTTGACGGCATTGTTCAATCTGAAATTTCGGAAGAAATGAATGATATTCTCATTCCGAAAACAGCTGTTTTATGGACAGGAAAACGATCCATTGTTTATGTAAAAGTTGCTAGTCGTAAAAATCCGAGTTTTAAAATGCGAGTGGTTGATCTCGGACCCGATGCCGGTAATTTCTATATCGTAAATTCAGGTTTAAAAGAAGA
>JAOZQB010000151.1 GCA_029932445.1 Bacteroidales bacterium
TAGTTGAAAGTAAAAAGTTGAATGTTAAAAGTTTAGCTCTTTTTATTATAAATTTTCATAGCCCAAATTTGGGCTATAAGGTTTTATTTGTTGTCTTATAAACCTTCTTTACAGTTTTTAAACCTTAAAAGAAAAAGATCTACCGATTTTCAAAACCTTATTACCTTAATTAAGAAAAGGTATTTGTAAAATAATCAACCCGCTATATTTAACATAGAACCTTATTATTAAACCCTAATTGGGGTTTATGAAATGTTTTTACCCGCTTAAATCAACATAGACCCATTCTTTTTTTAGTATAAGCATAGGTGAAAATACCTAAAAATCATTTTTTTTATTTATGCGTTTTTTTACCTATTATATTATGGGAGAATTATCATAATTTCGAAATCTTATATGATTTAGACTTAATAATACTGAATGCTGTCAGCAAAAAACACACGGCATGTTTTAATTGTTTTTTGAGATTCGAGAAGTTTTTCGTAACTTCCGAAGTTCCTGATAATATTAATTTTATTTTATGCTGAAACCCGTCAAAATACTTTTAGTAGAAGATGTTGAATCCGATGCTTATTTAATTGAACGACAATTTAAAAAAGGAAATCTCGAATATACATTTGAGGTAGTAAATAATAAATCCGATTTTCTGGAGAGTTTAAATTCACGTACCCCTCATATTATTCTTTCCGATTATTATTTGTCGGATATAAACGGCCTTGAAGCATTATCTCTGTTACGAAAAATAAATAAGAATATTCCGTTTATCATTGTTACCGGAGCACTGGACGAAGAAATTGCCGTTAAATGCATCAAAGCAGGAGCTGATGATTATTTAACCAAAGAAAAATTAACACGTTTGGTTTCGGCTGTTAGTATTGCACTTGAAAAAAGAAATGCTGTCATTGAAAAGGAAAAAGCTCAAATTAAAACGGAACAAATTGCAAAAGAACTTCAATTGTTGATTCAAAAAGTTAATTCACCGATTATTATTATTGATAATGAAAATAAAATTATTGAATGGAATACAGCTGCGGAAAATTTAACCGGGCGGAAAAAAACTGAAGTGTTAAATACTGAATTGATTCCCTTATGTTTTAAAAATAATAAAGATGAAATTGAACAAATAATTTCAAAAACTAAAAACGGAACCAATGTGTTAAATGCCGAAATTAGAATTAATACAAAATCAGGAGATAAAAGAATTCTGATAAATACAAATGAACATAAAGATGTTGATAATATATCATCGGGAGTTGTTATAATAGGACAGGATATTACGGAAATTGCAATTTACAGGTCAATTTTAGAAGAAAAAGTTGAAGAACGAACTAAAGATTTAAAAAAAGCGCTTGAAAAAGAGAAAGATTTAGTTGAATTAAAATCTCGATTTGTTTCAATGGCATCTCATGAATTCAGAACACCCTTGGCAGCTATCGGATTTGCATCCGGATTTTTAAAAAAATATTATGATAAAATTGATAAAAAAACCACTTTGGGAAAATTGGATAAAATTGACAATCAGATTCAACACATGACTGAATTATTGGATGATGTGTTGACAATGGGAAAAACAGAATCCGGAATAACAGTTAAAAAAGAAGAAATAGAATTTAATACGTTTATACAACAGTTGTTTGAAGAAGTCCTGGCAGTGACAAAAAACACACATAATATTAATGCAAAATTTTCAGATAAACAGTTAATGGTATCGTCTGACAAAATATTGCTCAGGAAAATATTTTTAAATTTATTGGTTAATGCCGTTAAATTTTCTCCTGATAAAAATCAAATTCAATTTGAAGCACTAAAAAAAGATGATACTTTAATATGCAATGTTATCGATTTCGGTATCGGAATTCCCGAAAATGAATGTGAAGACATATTTGAACCCTTTCACCGAGCAAAAAATACCGAAACCATTCAAGGAACCGGACTCGGTTTGCCGATTGTGAAAGATTCCGCTGAAGCACTCGGCGGCTCAATTAAAGTTAAAAGCACTGCGGGAAAAGAAACCTGCTTTACGGTTCAATTACCTGTTAAATAACTAATAATTAATATTATGGAAACGTTTAAAGATAAAAGTAAAGATGAATTAATTCGGATTATAAAATCTTTTCAAAAAGAACAGGAAAATTCAAAAACACAGAAGGTTTTTAAAGAAAAAATTGCTGATAATTTTGTAAGTTTCACAGAGCTAAAAAGAATGTTTTTGAATCACGGTTCAATTATTTTATTTATTGAACCTGAATCAGGGAAAATCGTATTTGCCAATAAAGCAGCCGAAAAATTTTACGGATACGATTCAGAACAATTGATGAAAATGACAATTAATGATATAAATTGTTTGACAAAAAAAGAATTGAAACAAAAACGCTCAGATGCAAAAACAAATAAACAAAATCTGTTTATTTTTAAACATAAAATATACGGCGGTGATATTAAAACAGTAGAAGTTCATTCCTGTCCGGTTACATGTTGCGGAAATGAATTATTATTTTCAATTATTAATGATATTACTGAAGAGCAAAAACATATTGAAAATATAAAATTATTAAATAAAAGGTTTTTAAATGTTGAAAAAATCGGCTCTTTCGGTTTTTTTGAATGGGATTTAATTACGAATGATATTTTTTTATCCCCTGAAATATATAAGATATACGGTATCCCCGATAATGTTTTAAATGTCGGTGAATTTATCAATAAAGTGGTGCATCCGGATGATCTTGAATTTGTAAATAAAAATTTGGAATCAGCTGTAAAAGGCATTAAAAAATATCATATTGACCATAGAATTATTCGACCTGACGGAACAATTGTTTGGTTAAATAATATAGCGGAAATCGAAAAAGATGAAAAAGGAAAACCAATTAAATTGATTGGGACAGTACGTGACATTACTAAACAAAAGAAACTTGAAACAGAATTACAAAAAAGTGAACAAAAATATCGAATTCTTGCTGAAAATACCTATGATTGGGAATATTGGACAGACCCTGACGGAAATTATAAATATTTATCTCCGTCATGTGAGCGTATTACCGGTTATTATCCCGAAGAATTTGTTGAAAATCCCGACTTGTTATTTGATATCGTGCATCCGGATTTTAGAGAAAAGGTTCACAAACATTATTATGATGAAAACAATAAAAATACACCGGTTTATTCAGACTCTTTCCCGATTACAAACAAAACCGGAAAATTACGTTGGATTCAGCACCGGTGTTCCCCGGTATTTGATAAGGACGGTAATTTTATAGGACGAAGAGGCAATAACAGAGATATTTCCGATCTTAAATTAACCGAATTCAAATTAAAAGAGCAAAATGAAGAGTATCTGGCACTTAACGAAGAATATAAGTCAACAAATGAAGATTTAAGAAATGCCAAAGAAAAAGCAGAAAAAAATGAATTGCTTTTTAAAGAAATTTTTAATACCGTTCCCGATCCGATGTCGATATCAACGATATTAACAGGAAAGTATTTAAAAATAAATGAAGGATTTACTCAATTCACCGGTTATTCAAGGGAAGAAACAATAGGAAAAACAGTTGAGGATATTAATTTATGGGAAAACACAGAAGAACGCGAAGATTTTATAAAGAAACTCAAAAAAGACGGGTTTGTGCATAATTTTGAAACCGAATTCAGGATGAAAGACGGACGGATTCTACCCGGATTGGTTTCTGCAAATAAATTTATAATTGATAAAGTTCCGTATCTCTTAATAATAACGAGAAACATCAGCGAACTGAAAAATGCACGGCTTGAAATTATTCAATCCGAAGAGAAATTCCGAAATTTGTTTAATAAAACGGCTGATGCCGTTTATGTACATCCTTTTTCGGAAAGCGGCTTTGCAAATTTTATAGAAGTAAATGATGTTGCTTGTAAAATGCTCGGTTATTCGAAAGAAGAATTTAAAAACTTATCGGTAAAAGATATTAATGTTCCGAGAGATGTTCAGAAAAAAGGAAGCAAAGAAGCACGTCAGAAATTTGATAAAAACGGGTTCTCTGTTTTTGAAACCGAACATCTTACAAAGGAAGGAAAAAAAATATCGGTAGAAATACGGTCTTTAATTTTTGATTTATCGGGAGAAAAAACAATTATGTCCATCGTGCGAGATATATCAAAAATTAAAAAAATTCAGGAAGAACTCAAATTAAGTGAAGAAAAATTCCGAAAAGCTTTTTATACAAATCCTGATGCCATAGCTATTAACAGATTGTCAGACGGAATGTATATAGATGTAAATAAGGGACTTGAAAATATTTTGAACTATACAAAAGACGAAGTTGTCGGTAAAACCTCTGCAGAACTTTCAATTTGGAAATATATGAAAGACAAGGGAATACTGGTAAATGAATTAAAACAAAAAGGATTTGCAGAAAACTTAGAAGCCGAGTTTTTAACAAAAAACGGAGAAACCAAAATCGGTTCAATGTCAGCAAATATTATTAAATTAAGAAAAGAAAATTGTATTATAAGTATTACCCAAGACATTACCGAACGTAAGAAAACAGAAAATGAACTTCAAAAATACCGCGAACATCTTGAAGATATTGTAAAAGAACGTACGGATGAATTAGAAACATCATTAGAGGAACAAAAAGTGTTAAATGATGAATTATACGAATCCAACAAAGAACTCGAACGATTTAACGAATTATTCATCGGAAGAGAATTCAGGATTAAAGAATTAAGGGATAAAGTTGAAGAATTGGAAAAAAAATTACAAAAAAGTAAATAATGAGAGATTCTAAAAATAAGAGCAGAAAAGAATTACTGTCGGAAATTAAAAATTTGAAAAAACAAATTGCAGATGTTCAGAATGATAATCTTTTTCAAAAACTTAAAGAAAGTGAAGAAAAATACAAAACCAATTATGAGCATGTTCCTTTGTCCTATCAATCATTGGATTTTGACGGAAATTTTTTGGATATCAATCCTGCTTGGTTGAAAACATTGGCTTATTCAGAGCAAGACGTTATCGGAAAAAATTTTGCTGATTTTTTACATCCGGATTATAAGCCACATTTTTTCTTTAATTTTCAACAATTTAAAGAACAAGGATACATTCATGATGTTCAGTTTAAAATACAACATAAGGACGGGCACTTTTTGGATATTTTATTTGAAGGAAGTATTGCTTATACACCTGAGGGGAACTTTAAGCAGACCTATTGTACATTTAAAGATATTACAAAACAAAAAGAAATTGAAAATGCACTTAAAGAAAGTGAAGAACGCTACCGAAATTTACTTGAAACGGCTCCTGTGGGTATTGCCGTTCATCAAGACGGTTTAGCCGTTTATATTAATCGTAAAGGGTGTGAAATTATTAAAGCAGATTCTCCCGATCAAATTATCGGAAAACCGATAAATCAATTTATTCCTGATTCGGTGTTTGATAAAGTGAAATTACAAGTCAAAGAAATTTTGAAGGGCAAAAAACATATAACTCCTGTTGAAGAACAATTAATTTGCCTTGACGGAACGCATGTAGATGTTGATATTTCGGCAATGCCGATAAAATATAATAATAAACTTGCAGTACAAATTATCGTTTCTGATATTACGGAACGAAAAAAAACAGAAAAAGAAATACTTGAAAAAACATCACAATTTAAAATATTAACAGAAGCTGCCGGAGATGCTCTTTTTGTTTCCGATTTTGAAACCGAAGATATCGTTTTTGTTAATAAACGGGCATGCAAAACGCTCGGTTATACGGAAGATGAAATTCTTAAATTGAAAGTATCGGATTTAGATCCCGTTTTTATAAATGAAAATTACAGAGAGAATATTTGGAAAACAATGTCTCCGGGAGAACACCAAACCATTGAAGCTGTTCATAAACGTAAAGACGGAAGCACTTTTCCGGTTGAAATTAGAACCGGTTTGATAGAATTTAACGGGAGAAAATCTGTTTTAGGTTTTGCAAGAGATATTACGGAACGAAAAAAAACAGAAAAAGAATTAAAAAAATATCATGAACATCTTGAAATACTTGTAAAAGAACGCACAAAAGAATTAGAGGAAAAAGCAAAAAAAATTCAAGAATCGCAGAAAGCTCTCAGTTTTTTAATGGAAGATGTAAACAAATCAAGGAAGGAACTTTCGGAATCGAATTTAAAATTATCGGAATCAAACAGAGATCTTGAATCTTTTGCATATTCGGTTTCGCATGATTTAAAAACACCCTTAAGAGCAATCAGCGGATATTCGAAGGTTTTACTTGAAGATTTTTCCGCACAATTCGGAGATGAATCAAAGGGATATGTGTATTCAATCATTAAAAATTCAAACAACATGAATGCTTTGATTGATGATTTATTACGTTTTGCAAGAATAGGAAGAAACGAACTCGATCGATCCGAGTTTAATCTTTCCGTTTTGGTTCAAGATTGTTTTAACGAAATAAAATCGCTTGTTCCCGACAAAAAATCGGTAATTACAATTCAAAAAGACGTCTTTATAAATGCCGATATAGGTTTAATGAAACAAGTTATGACTAATTTATTGACGAATGCAGTAAAATATTGTAAAACTGATAAAAGTCCGAAAATTGAATTCGGTATCAAAAAAGTTAAAAAACAAGATTATTATTTTCTTAAAGATAACGGAATCGGTTTTGATATGAAATATCATGATACCGTATTCAAAGTTTTTAAACGCCTGCATAATGCAGAATCTTATGAAGGAACAGGTATCGGTTTATCGCTCGTAAAACGTATTATTAATAAACACGGCGGAGATGTTTTTGCCGAATCGGAACCCGAGAAAGGAAGTACTTTTTATTTTAAGGTGTCTTAGTTATTTGATGCCGCAGAATTTTTTTGATTTACATTATACCTAAAATGAGTGATTATCTTCTTCAATAAGCACCAATCATTTGAGCCAAAATGACTTATAAAAAAAGGATCAAAGACCAAAGGGTATTCTTACTTTTTTTATAAACATTTTAATCTCAAAGCATTGGCACTTCTTTTTGAACATAATCGCTCAATTTAGGTTATAAAGAATCATTGTTGTCCGATTAGATGTTTGTTTGTTTCAGCCCCTGACTTCAGCCCCCGACTTCAGCCCCCGACTTCAGCCCCCGACTTCAGTCGGGGGTAATATAAAACCCG
>JAOZQB010000152.1 GCA_029932445.1 Bacteroidales bacterium
TAAATTTTTATAAAATGAAATCAATTCAATTAAACAAATCGGCTGTTCAAAATGATCAATTATCGGAAAACATCAAAGGGTTTATGTCAACAGGAACTGTTTTAAACAGGGATGCATTAAAAAAAATTAAAGGCGGCGGCGGTGAAGATGATAATTGTGAAGAAGATGAAATAATTTATTTATAATAAAAATAAAGCCGGACAGGGTTTGGCCTAGTTGTTTCATTATTTTGTTTAACAGCCAAACCTTGTTTTTTATTCGGATTATTCGGGTTAAAACGTAAAATCGAGGAATCTTTTCGGATATTTTATATCCGGAAGGATTTTTATGCAAAAAAATAATTTTATTTTCTGTTTTATTAATTATTGTAAATCAGAACATTGCATACTTATGCCTATTGTTTGTTAAAAAAAAATAAAAAAAAACGCATATACCCCGGTTAGATTTTCCCGACTAAAGTAATAAAACAATATTAAGCTTTAGTTTTTTACAAAATGAAATCGGATATGTTAAAAAAATCAAAAATTAGTAAAGAAAAAAAACGAAAAAATATGATGTATTTCGAATTTCTGAAAAAAGATGTCATAAAACGTGTAGAAGACAAAAAAGATGATTCACTTCTTGATGATCGGAAGAATTTTGAAAATAAAAAGAAACCCTAAAATATAATGAAAGTAAGTCAGGGTTTGACACATTTGTTTTGGTTGAATTATTTTGGTTAACTGTCAAACCCTGCTTTTTTTAATTTATATGACTTATTGAAAGAGTAAGAGGATATATTCTTATAAAAATTAAAACATTACAATGATAATAATGAACGAAAATAGATTAATGAACCATTGCACCAAACTGTAAACATTGTAAAAACGAAGTATAAAAATAAATAGTTATGGTACAAATTGAATATAATTATATCAAAAATGGTGATTCAAATATTATAAACCGTTTAAATGAAATAATTGTAGAGTATAAACATCGATATAATAAGATAAGAATCGGAATTTCTGATGAAAATTTTCAATCGCTTTTGACGGAAAATACTGACGGGGATTGGAGAAAGATTTCAATTTTGTATGAAATTAACACATTTTATATGTTTAATATTATTGAATTTTGGCTAATCGATGAGCACTGGGATATATTTGCCGATAAAAATTTCAGTGAAAATTTTGAGTTAATATTAGAAAATAAAAAATATTTATACATTCTCTCTGCATAAAATTTATTCCTCAATTTCCGATTTCAGTTAAAATTTCTTCAGCATCTTTTTGTCGCAGATTTTTTTGTGAAGCAATGTCTTTCAGATAAGGAACAGCTTTTTGCATCTTATTTAACTTTATGTATGCCATTGATAAATACCATTCCGTTTCAAAATGATAAATATCGAAATCGTTTAAAATTTGAGTAAAAACATTCACAGCTTCGGTATATTTTTCTGCTTCAAATAAAGCTAATCCGGAATAATAGCTTGCTTGCACAAAGTTTTTATTTTTAATAGCCGTTTGATGAAATTTTTCGTATGATTCTTTATAATTCCCCGAATTAAACAACTTTACGGCATTTTCGAATGAAATTGAAGTATTGAAATCTGCATTTCTGATTTGAATTCCGGTTAATTTCTCGGGTTGTTGATGAAATTCCGAAAAAATTCTTTCATTTTTCGATTTTCTCTCAAAAATGTTGTTAATTAATAATAAAAGTGCAAAAGAAGCAGCTATTGCAATATATGCAATATTCTTTTTCAGGAACATATTAATGTGTTTTTCTCTGTTCCTATTTTCAGGATTTATAGTTTTTTCAGTAGAATTAAGCTCTTTATTTAAATAAAATTCATTAACCCATTCTTCCGTTAAATCATTAATTCCTGTATGTTTTGCGTTTTGTTCCGCTTCCGTGATTTGATTTTTTACAGACTCTGATTTTCCGGGAAAAGCAATTGCTAAATAATTCAAAATTTCTTTATCTGTTTTTCCGGTTTCCGAAAAATACAAAATATCTTCTTTTGCTGCTTTTTCAATTTCAGGATAATTAATATCCGATTCAATTTTTTCAGAGATTAATTTCCCTTTCATCATTAAATTAATATCCTGTATTAATACAAAGTCATTATTTAATGATTTATCTTTTTTAATTTGCAATAAAAAATCTGTTGATTCTTTATCAGATAAATAATCGTCAATATAATCAGTTATGAGTTTTGTATGTGCAGTCATAATTTATTTTGCAAAATCTTATTAACAAAGTTAACAGAAAATTTGAACAGAAAAAAAATAAAATATTAAAAAGCATTTTCTAAAAACTTCATTATTTGAGCATCTTCTGTTCCGGTCTTTATCAATATATCGGTTAATTCATCAATTGCAAGTAGTTTGTCATTTCTTTCAATTTCTTTTTCTGCTTCGTTAATAAGGAACATTGTTTTTAAAATTGAATTGTTGTTTTTATAGGTTTCAAATTCATGCTTTAAATTTGTATTCATTTTAAGTTGAAGTTGAAAAAATGTTGAACCAATGATATTATGTTCCTTATTGATGTGTTTTTCAAATTGTTTCATTATTCTAATTTTTTAATGTGAAAATAATTTAATTTTAAAAATCTAATTGATCGGTATTTTTCCTGATTAATTTAGTTAATCTTTGCGTACATTCGTATTTGCGTTTCATTATAAAATTTTTACTGTATCCCAGGTTTTCAGAAATTTCTTTTACAGAGTAACTAAGCCAATATAAATTAAGTAATTTTTGACAAACTTCGCTGAGCTGCTTAAAATAATATTCAAAAGCATTTCTTTTTAAATTTTCATCGTATAAATAGTCTGTCTTGTTTCCTTGATTCAGTTTGTATTCAAAATCGGCATTATAGGTGTTTTTGGTTTTTTCCAGTAATTTTTTTCGCAATTTAAGTTTTAACAGATTCTTGGCAACAGCATAAAAATAGGTTGATAACCGTGATGTTAATTCAAAATTTTTATTAAAAATTTTATCTGTTAAAATATAAAAAGCATCATGTAAAAGATCTTCTGTATCTGACAAAACTGCTGATACCGAATTATCTCCGTCAGAATATCGAAAATTTAATATCATATATTTTATCATCGGTTCATATTCTTTTCTTAAAAATAAAATAGCTTTATTATCTTTATTTTTAATTAATTCTATAAGTTCCTTATCCGTTTTATTTCTCATTTGATTATTTTAGCTTTTAATGCAAAATTAAAATAAACGGATAAATTATTGTTTTTTAACAAAATAAATTTTAAATAACTTAAAATTTTTCATAAAATAAACTTTTAATCGGATTGATAATTCTGGCAATCAAGGGTAAATCTTCCGTAATAATGTCAGCATTTCCCTGCATATTTTGTTTAAAATTTAAAGAAATTTTATAATTTGTCCTTAATGAATCGGGAAAACTGAGCGTTGCTAAATAAAATTTATTTGATTGTACCAACGAAACATCTTTAATTTTTGCCCGTACCATTCCGAATTGCGTATCCGGATAATCGTCAAATTTTATATTGACGTTTTGTCCTATTTTTACTTTTCCGGAACCGGATAAAGGTACTTCGGCATAACCGATAAGTTTAGAAATGTGCTCGGGAACAATTGTAAAAACTGTTTCTCCCGATGTAACATTTTCATTTTTGTTTTGATACCTGATGAAATTTACAATGCCTTTTACAGGACTTGTTAATAAATAGGTCTGCTCCCATAATTTGATTTGAGCATTTAAATTTGCAATTGTTTCGGTTATTCGGCTTTCATAATCTCTTTTTTGAGTTACTTTTTGAATTTCTGTTTCCAAAATATTTTGTTCTGTTTCCGTAATTCGTATCTCAACATTCGAAAAAGAACTTTTAAGACTTTCATACGTATTTTTTTTACTGATAACATTGCTCTTCGATTTTTCAAAATCGGCAAGGGATAAAAATTCTTTTTTATACAATCCGGAATCTCTTTGCAATTGTTTTTCTGACAAATTCAAATCTGTTTTCGATAAATTTATTTGACTTTTCAAATTCATTAAATATTTTGTCAGAGCAACAATTTGTTTTTTATAAGCAATATTTTTTTTATCGTGATAGTCAAATTCTGTATAATCTTTGTATTCTTTAATTTGCCCGATTAAACCGGAATAGGCCTTTTGCAGCTCGCCGACTTGGTAATTTTCCGAAAAACGGTAAGATAAAACAAATGATGAAAGTGTTAAACTGTGTTCTTCAATTGTTTTTAATTCCTTTTTAAGTTTTATTAAATCAGAATAATTACAAGTGTTTTCAATTATTGCAAGTACCTGATTTTTACTTACTTTATCTTTGTCTTTTACATTCAATTTAATGATTTTACCGGTTGCCCTTGCTTGAATTTCTGCCGGCGGATTATCACCCTTCACGGAGATACGAGCTGTTATAATATCCGGATATTTAAAAAAGAAACTTCCGATAAGTAAAACAGTAATCAGAATAAATAAAATTGTTATTCCGATTCGAACGATTTTTGCAGGAGGAGTTCCGATAATTTCCTGAACTTCTTCACTTCTTATTTCAATTTTATCTGATAAAGGCATGTGTTTTGTATCTTTTCTGTTTAATTACTTTAGTCGGGAAAATCTAACCGGGGTATAGGCGTTTTTTTTTAATTTTTTTTTAATTATAATTTTTAATTAGTTTATGAAAACTCTCTATGTCCATTAATGTCAGGTTGTTACATCGATTTTATGTGTATTATAAATTAGTTGTGATTTTTCGTAGAAATTCGAGATTAATCTAATATTTGTGTGCTGTTCTTACATGATAATAAAAAAAAACATTGATTAATTATCAATCATCAATTATCAATTATTCATTATTCATTATCAATTATCCATTATCATTAGTCTCCGAGTTCCAGTTGATTTTTTACCAGTGTGTAATAAGCCCCTTTCTTTTTGGTAAGTTCTTTATGGGTGCCTTCTTCAATAATTTCACCTTTTTCAATAACAACAATCTTATCGGCATTTTTTACGGTACTTAAGCGGTGTGCCACTACTATTACGGTTTTTCCTTTAAAAAACGCCTCCAAATTATCCATAATAATTTTTTCGTTGTTAGCATCCAAAGCATTGGTTGCTTCATCGAAAAAAATAAATTCCGGATTTTTATAAACAGCACGTGCAATCAATATTCTTTGTTTCTGTCCCTGACTTAAACCCACACCCTGTTGACCTATTTTAGTATTGTAAGCAAGCGGTAAATTTTCAATAAATTCACGAATATTTGCCACATTAACGGCATGTAATAACTTTTGTTTGTCAACATATTCTTCACTTACGGCAATGTTTTTTGCAATGCTGTCGGAAAAAATAAAACCGTCTTGCATCACCGTGCCGCATTTATTTCTCCATGCTCTGATACTGAAATTTTCCAATCGAATATCACCTATTTTAATTTCTCCCTTGCGGGGCGGATAAAATCCGAGTAAAAGTTTTATTAAAGTTGTTTTACCGCTGCCGCTTGTGCCTACAACAGCCGTAATTTTCTTATCGGGAACAGTTAAATTAACAGCTTCCAGCACATCATCGTCTTTGCTTCCCGAATAGCTGAAAGATAAATCATTTATCGTCAGATCTCTTTTTTTAGGAAGGTCGGTAATTTTAGTATCATCCGGTCTTTCTTCATCTTCTTTTAAATGAATTTCACCCAAACGTTCCAGGCTGATTTTTGCATCTTGTGCCGAACGCATAAAATTAATCATTTGCTCAACCGGGCTGTTCAGTTGCCCGATAATGTATTGAACGGCAAGCATCATCCCAAGTGTCATATCGCCGTGAATAACGGAAGTTGCTGCAATAAAAGAGATGATAATATTTTTGGTTTCGTTAAGAAAAACGGAGCCGGCTTGCTGGTATTGATTGAGTGCCAAACTTTTAACATTTACCTTAAATAAACGTGCCTGAATGCGTTCCCATTCCCAACGTTTTTGACGTTCGCTGTTGTGAAGTTTTATTTCTTGCATTCCGGTAATCAGCTGAATAACATTGCTTTGATTGTCGGAAAGTTGACTGAAACGTTTGTAATCCAATTCACGTCGCCGTTTCATAAAAATCCAAATCCATAAGCCGTACAGAAAACTTCCGATAAGAAAAATTACAAAAATCTTCATACTGTAAATAAGGAGAACAATTCCGAAAATGATTAAATTTACAAAAGCAAATACGATATTTAAACTTGTGCTCGTCAGGAAATTTTCAATTCGTGTGTGATCGTTGATACGTTGTAAAATATCACCGGTCATTTTTTTATCAAAAAAACTAATCGGCAGTTTCATCAATTTGATGAGAAAATCGCTGATTAAAGAAATATTCACTCGTGTGCTGATATGAAGTAATATCCAAGAACGGATAAAATCAACGGCAGTGCGACCGATATACAAAGTTATTTGAGCAATGAAAACAAGATAAATGAAACTGATGTTTTGATTTGAAATACCGAAATCGACAACCGATTGTGTTAAAAAAGGAAAAATTAATTGCAGTAAACTTCCGGTAATTAATCCTAAAAACAGTTGAACGATGAGTTTTTTATGCGGTTTTAAATATTGAAATAAGAATTTGAATTTTGTTTTGTCCTGTTTTTCATCTTTTTGCTCATAAAAATCGGGTGTGGGTTCAAGAAGCAGGGCAATACCTTTATCATCACCGTCTTTTTTAGTGCTGAGCCACTTGTTCAGAAATTCTTTTTTTGAATATTTCAGTAATCCTTCTGCCGGATCAGAGACATAAATGACCTCACTCCCGCCTCTCCTAAAAAGAGAGGAGTTTTTGGAAATTTTATAAACAACCACAAAATGATTTTGCCCCCAATGCACAATGCATGGTAATTTTGCTTCTTTACGCAGTTGTTCAAAAGTGATACTGACACCAATTGTTCGCATACCGATTGCCTCTGCCGCATCGGAAATGCCGAGCATTGAAACACCTTCTCGTGTAATGCGACTTTTTTCACGCAGGTTTTGCAGACTGTATGTTTTACCGTAATGCTTTGCCACCATACGCAGGCAAGTGGGACCGCAATCCATGGCGTCTAATTGGGTATAGTGGGGGAATTTAATCACTTATCTTTTTACTTATTAA
>JAOZQB010000153.1 GCA_029932445.1 Bacteroidales bacterium
CAGCTCAAAACAAAGTTCCCGAAACGATATTTATAGAAGGCGGTTCATACAGTATGGGTATCGGAGAAAGCAAATATTTTGACGAATTTCCTGCACACAATGTAACGGTTAATGATTTTTATATCGGAAAATATGAAGTTACTATTGAAGAGTTTACCGGTTTTTGCAGAACGGCCGGATTAGATTTACCTTCAGGTAATCCGAAAATGCCGATTACAAATATCAGTTGGGAAGATGCAGCTATGTATTGCAATTGGTTAAGCCGTTTTGAGCATCTTGATAAATGTTATAAAATTATAAGAAATCCTAAAACAGACCGAATAAAAATTATTTTCGACAAAACTGCAAACGGTTATCGACTGCCTACCGAAGCTGAATGGGAATATGTTGCTCGCGGCGGAAATACCGGAAAAAGCTATGCTTTCAGCGGAAGCAATAACGCTGACGAAGTTGCCTGGTTTGCAGGAACAGGAAAAATGCTTCATCCGATTGGTGAAAAAAAAGCAAATACAGCCGGAGTTTATGATATGTCGGGCAATGCACAAGAATGGGTTTATGATGTTTACACGCAAGATTATTACAAAAATAGTCCTTCCGAGAATCCGATTAATAAAAAAGGCAGTATCAACAGAGTAAGCAGAGGCGGAAGTTATGACAGCTATGCAGAAGGTCTGCGAATTTCAAAACGCTATTATAATCCGGCCGATTTTAAAGCCAAAAATCTTGGTTTCAGAGTAGCAAAAAACAAATAATAAATATTAACAGCAGGCAAAAAGTTAAACAGATTACCTTTTGCCTGCTGTTGTCTGCAAACCCTATCCTCGCTAAAATACCATATTAATTCCGCCGAAAACATTCCCGTATGTAACTTCCGGCATATAGCGTAATCCGGCTCCTACATTCAAATACAATGATGCCTTACTTAATTTTAAAAGTCTGTATCCGCCTTTCAAATTAAATTCAGAATTAACCGGTTTATTAACAGACCAATCATAAGCTAAACGAAATTCAGGACTGACAATAATTTGTTTATTATTTATACCCAAATCAATACCGAGCAAACTTTCGTGATACATTGATGAATTTTCCAAATTATACATAATCCCCTGCCCGATTACCATTTTAAATCCTTTAATGATAATATTAAATTCGGCTAAAGCATCAATATTTTGAGATGTAGAATCTCCTTTTAAATAATCATATCGGGCATCAAACGAAAGAGCACCTCTGTTTAATTTTATACGCGGGTTAACGGCAATCAAACTCCCTGAGGCACTTGTTAAAAATCCGCCTGTTACACCGGCTTCTATTCCGAAAATACTCGGATCATTTCCTCTTTTGTTTATCAATGTTGTCTGATAAGCACCAAATATAACTTTTGTCAATTGTAACAACAAACCGTCGGAAGTATTATTATTGTTATTATCATTATTTTGAGGTGGTTTATTATTATTTTTACTATCTCCTGTACCGCCGTTGTCATTTGTTTTTTGAGCAAAAACACTACTTAAATAAAACACTGAAGCAAATAAAATAATTACTGTTTTTTTCATAATATAAAATCTTATTTTTTTATAATTATTAACTAATTTTACTTTTGCAAAAATATTAATTTTGTCTGAATGCTTAAACCAAAAACAATAAAAACATTGAAAATTGCTGTTATTACGGTTTCAACAGTGATTATTATTGTCGGAATTTTCGGATATTTAAAGTATAAAGAAGTTTTTAAACCGAATATTAAAAATGATGTTACCTTGTATATCCCTTCAAATGCTGATTATCAAACATTAATCGATTCTCTTAAATCTTCAAACGCATTAATAGACTTGAAATCTTTTAAAAATACTGCCGAACTTAAAAATCTGCAACATAAAGTACACTCCGGAAAATATTTATTAAAAAAAGGAATGCAGAACAACAAGATTGTCAATATTTTTCGTTCGGGAAACCAAATTCCCGTCAAATTAACATTCAATAACAACCGAACAATTAATGATTTTGCCGGTAAAGTCTCAAAACTTATTGAACCCGATTCCGTAACAATTGTTAACTTATTAAATGATGAAAACGCTATCAAACAATACGGTTTCAATAAAGAAAATATCATTAGTATGTTTATTCCGAATACTTATGAAGTTTGGTGGGATATTTCTGCTGAAAATTTCCTCAAAAGAATGAAAAAAGAATACGATAAATTTTGGACATCGGAGCGAATAGAAAGAGCAAAAAAACTCAATCTCACACAAAAAGAAGTCAGTATTTTAGCATCAATAGTACAAGCCGAACAACTGGCACATCCGGATGAGCGTGCAAAAGTTGCGGGCTTATATATCAACCGGCTTAAAAGAGGGATGTTACTTCAATCCGATCCCACTTTGATTTTTGCCTCCGGTGATTTCACAAAAAAACGCGTTCTTAATAAAGATAAAGAAATTGATTCTCCCTACAATACATACATACATGCCGGGCTTCCTCCCGGACCTGTATACATGCCCGATATTTCGTCAATTGATGCCGTTTTAAATTATCAACATCATAATTATATTTTTATGTGTGCCAAAGAAGATTTTTCCGGCTATCATAATTTCTCAACAAACGCTCGACAACACGGAATTTATGCTCGTAAATACCAACAAGCCCTTAACAAAAAGAAAATTTGGAAATAATGGTTAATTCAAAAATAAAAATACAGTTAGAATCTGAAATCGGTGAATTAGAAGGTGTTATAATTCATACTCCGGGTAACGAAGTTGAAAACATGACTCCGGAAAATGCTGAACGTGCCCTATACAGTGATATTTTAAATTTACCGGTTGCACAAAAAGAATATGCTCAACTGAAAGGCGTTTTATCAAAAGTAACAAAAACATTTGAAATAAAAGATCTTCTGAAAGATATTCTTAAAAATAATGATGTTAAAAACACTTTAATCAACCGTATTACATCAAGTTGTAATGCTGAAGAAATTAAAAATCTTTTAACTCAACAATCACCCGAAAAATTAGCAAGTTTATTGATTGAAGGAGTTCCGATTCATATAAATTCTCTTACGGATTATTTGCAAAAGAATTATTTTAAATTAGACCCTTTGCACAATTTCTTTTTTACCAGAGATGCTTCTTCTGCAGTAAATGACAGTGTTCTTATTAACAGAATGGCAAATAAAATCAGAAAACGTGAGTCTGTTATAATGGAATCCATTTTTGATTATCACTCAAGTTTTATTACAAAGACTATTAATCCCGGAAACAGTCGTTTTTTTAATGATGATATTCGAATGGAAGGCGGAGATATTTTGGTTGCACGAAAAGATATTTTATTAATCGGAACCGGAGTCAGAACCTCTTCGCAAGGAATAGATTATATAGCACGGAAAATTGAAAGTCGTGAATATCCCCGACATATTATTGTTCAGGAACTTCCTTACACTCCGGAATCCTTTATCCATCTCGATATGGTTTTTACTTTGCTGGATAATGATAAATGTATGGTTTACGAACCATTAATCATGAAGACAACGCGATTTTTGACCATTCATATTATTGTTGAAAACGGCAAAATTACATCCATTAAAGAAAAAGCAAATATCCCGGCTGTTTTAAATGAATTGGGTATGCCGGTTAAACCCGTTTTATGCGGCGGAATTGAAATTAAAAATCAAGAACGTGAGCAATGGCACAGCGGAGCAAACTTTTTTGCTTTTGCTCCCGGAAAAATAATCGGTTACGAAAGGAATAATCATACCATTGAAGAACTCAATAAACATGGTTTTGAGGTCTTAAAAGCTAAAGATGTCATTAATAACAAAGTAAGTATCAAAGATTATAAAAAATCAGTTGTCACTATACACGGTTCCGAATTAGCACGAGGCGGCGGCGGTGCCAGATGTATGACCATGCCGATAAGACGTAAATTATTGTAATATTTAATCAGCTTTCCGAAAGTTTTTAACTTTCGGAAAGTTCTTTTAATCAATTAGTTTGTTTATTGCTTTCATAATAATTTCCTTATGGTCAAAAGCCAATTCAGGAAGATTTTTAATCGGGAAAAGCTGAACTTCGGCAGCATCATCACCGGCAGTCATTTTATTGCTTACATCTTTTTTAAAGATATAATAAACAACTGTTACCGTTCTTCCGCGAGGATCTCTGCCAAGGGTATCAAAGACACCGAATTCAGTTAATTCATTCACGACTATTCCGGTTTCTTCAAATAGTTCCCGTTTTGCCGCATCATAGCTTGTTTCGTTAATATCCGTATATCCTCCGGGCAAAGCCCAATAATCTTTAAACGGTTTATTCTTCCGTTTTATCAACAAAATTTCGGCATTCTTACTTCTTTTTGTAAGAACCATACAATCAGCTGTATATGCAGGTCTCGGATACTTATAACAATATTCTTTTTTTGTATTCATAAATCGCTGTTTTTAATTATCTAAATTAATAAATATTCATTAAAAACCAAAACCGGTTTCTGACCCTCAAATATTTTTTCAATAAACTGAATTTATGATAGTTATAATAAATATTTTTATCAGAATTTTGTTAAAAACTTTTTCAATTTAATTTTATTATCTCACAAGATTTATGTAAATTCGCAATCTTGTTTCCGAAAGAAATAAAATGGAGAAAAATATTAAAAAATGGAAGATAATATGACAGATAAAAATAAAATTAACAGTAACAATAACGATTATTCAGCTGATAATATTCAAGTTTTAGAAGGATTAGAAGCCGTAAGAAAACGTCCTGCAATGTATATCGGTGATGTAAGTGAAAGAGGTTTGCACCATTTGGTATATGAAGTTGTGGATAATTCTATCGATGAAGCACTTGCCGGATTTTGTAATGATATTGATGTCCGGATTAATGAAGACAATTCTATTACCGTAAGAGATGACGGACGAGGAATTCCGGTTGACTTTCATGAAAAAGAAGGAAAATCCGCTCTGGAAGTTGTAATGACAGTACTTCATGCCGGCGGAAAATTTAATAAAGATACTTATAAAGTTTCAGGCGGTTTACACGGAGTAGGTGTTTCATGTGTAAATGCTTTATCATCAACTTTAATTGCAAAAATTTACCGTGACGGAAAAATTTATCAACAAGAATATTCAATCGGCAAACCCTTATCGGACATTCAAGTTGTAGGAGAAACGAAAGAACACGGAACAGAAATCACTTTTATTCCCGATACAAGCATTTTTAATACTAATGAATACAATTTTGATATTCTGGCTACGCGTATGCGTGAACTTTCATTCTTAAATAAAGGTATAAAAATAATACTGACTGATAAAAGAGTAAAGAATGAGGACGGAACTTATAAAAGTGAAGAATTTCATTCGGAAGAAGGTTTAAAAGAATTTGTTCAATACCTAGACCAAACACGTGAATCCCTAATTTCCGAAATTATTAATATTTCTACCGAAAAAGAAGGTGTTCCGGTTGAAATAGCCCTTCAATACAACACATCATTTACCGAAAATATTCATTCTTATGTGAATAACATTAATACACATGAAGGCGGAACACATTTAACCGGTTTCAGAAGAGGATTAACCAGAACCTTAAAAAACTATGCCGAAAATTCCGGTATGCTGAGCAAATTAAAATTTGCTATAAGCGGAGATGATTTCAGGGAAGGTTTAACCGGTGTTATTTCCGTGAAAGTTCAGGAACCGCAATTTGAAGGACAAACAAAAACAAAACTGGGAAATTCAGAAATAAGCAAAGTTGTTGACCAATCTGTAAGTGCAATGCTCGGAAACTATTTAGAAGAAAATCCGATTGATGCAAAACAAATTGTTCAAAAAGTAATACTTGCCGCAACTGCCAGACATGCAGCCAGAAAAGCACGCGAATTGGTTCAACGGAAAAATGTTATGAGCGGTGCCGGTTTACCGGGAAAATTATCCGATTGTTCCGACAGAAATCCTGAAAATACAGAAGTTTATCTTGTGGAAGGTGATTCAGCCGGTGGTACGGCAAAACAAGGCAGAGACAGAAAATTTCAAGCTATTCTCCCTTTAAGAGGTAAAATTTTAAATGTTGAAAAAGCCATGCAACATCGAGTTTTTGAAAGTGAAGAAATTAGAAATATTTTCACGGCACTTGGTGTTTCAATCGGAACGGAAGAAGACAGTAAAGCCCTGAATATAGAGAAGTTGCGTTATCATAAAATTATCATAATGACCGATGCCGATGTGGACGGAAGCCACATTACAACGCTTATTATGACATTGTTTTTCAGATATATGAAGGAACTGATTGAAAACGGCTATTTATATATTGCAACACCGCCCTTATATCAAGTAAAAAAAGGAAAACAATCCGTTTATTGCTGGACTGAAGAACAAAGATTGCAGGCAGTTGAAGATATCGGAAAAGGAAAAGATACAGGCGTTAGTGTACAACGTTATAAAGGTTTGGGTGAAATGAATTCCGAACAATTATGGACAACTACTATGAGTCCCGAGACTCGTATTTTGCAACAAGTTACTATTGATAACGGTGCCGAAGCCGACAGAGTTTTTTCTATGCTCATGGGTGACGATGTACCTCCGAGAAGAGCATTTATTGAAGAAAATGCAACTTATGCAAATATTGATATTTAAAAAACATTGGTAATAAACAAAATCCTTCTTAAATTATTCTAAAAAGGCTTTTTTATTTATTGAATTAGGCGTTTATGTAATATCAATTGTCAATAAGGTTAAAAAAAATTGATTACGTAGTACCTACTAATGTTAGAAATAAGAGATAAGGTTTTTTATTTTTACAAAAACCTTATCTTTTTTAGTAAACCTTAATAGTAATTTATCAGCGAATGACTAAGACCTTATTAATTTTAACTGAAAAAACTATTATCATATAAACGCCTAATTCAATTTATTTATTTTTAAATGAAAATATACAGCATAAATTTTATAAAAAAACATAGCAAAAAGTTAAAATTTAGTTAAGACTTAATTAATATATTGAAAATAAAACTCTATATTAGTAAGATTTATTCAGGAAGTTTTTTTAAAAGACTTCCTTTTCTTACTTTTGGTGTTTTAAATCAAAAG
>JAOZQB010000154.1:0-2268 GCA_029932445.1 Bacteroidales bacterium
ATTGATTTGTTAGACAGAACCATGTATAATTTAACATCAGCTGTATCAGCCGTTTCGTAACGCCATTGTTTTAATTGTGCATACAGTTTAGGATGTTCGGTTGCAACATCTCTGACTTTAATTTTGCGTTTCGTTTTTTTCTTTTCGTCAAGAGCCGCTTTTGCTTTTGTATTCAGAAAATCTTTTATATTAAAACCGTACAGGCAGACAGCGTGTAATTTTTGTTTGATGATCAGAATTTCAAACACGGAATTCATACTTTCGTCAAATGTTTTTTGCACGCTTGCATTATCCGTTTCAAAACTTGCATTTTCAATTTTATTTATGATTTCTTCATTATGAAATTTAATGAAATATGCTCCTGCTTTTTTTAAGCGTTCCTGCAAAATTTTATTTTTTTCAGCATCCGGATTTTCCGTAAGAACAGTATTTATTTCTTTAAGAAAACTTTGTGCAATACCCGAGATTTTAGGTAAAGCTTTTTGATTGATATCTGAAATTATTTCACCCATATTTCCCGAATAATTACCGGAATATTCTCTTAAATTTTTTTCGAATATTTTAAATCTGTAATTAAGTTGTTTGTAATTAAAAAGCTCTGAAATTAATTCTTTCTGATAGGTATAAATTGCCTCTTTTAACTTATTTTCATCCGGTTGATTTTTTTCTGTTAACTTGTTAAATTCCGTAACTTCCGTGTCACAAATAATTGCACTTTCCGAAATTGCCGAACTTAAAACCAAACCTTCCAAAGTTTTACAACGACTTAAAGCCACATAAGTTTGCCCGTGAGCAAATGCGGCGGATGCATCAATAACGGCTTTTTCAAAAGTTAATCCCTGACTTTTATGAATGGTGATTGCCCAAGCCAAACGCAAAGGAAATTGCGTATATGAGCCGATGAATTCTTCCTCAATTTCTTTGGTTTCATTGTTGATGTTATAACGAATATTTTCCCAAGTTTCTCTGCCGACTTCAATTTCTTCGGTATCGCCTTCGCACATCACGCTTATTGTGTTTTCGTCAAAGCCGGTAACAACGCCTATTTTTCCGTTGTAGTAACGTTTTTCGGAAGAACTGTCGTTTTTCAGAAACATCACTTGTGCATCGGTTTTCAACTTCAAGTTATAATCTGCCGGGTAAGCATATTCCGAAAAAGTGCCTTTAACACTTGCTTCAAAGGTATGAATTTTGCCTTTCAGTTGACTAAGTTTTTCTTCGTTAATAATATTTGCTTGTCGATTATGCGTTGTTAATGTAATGTATCCCGAATTATCAGGCGGTTTAAAGTTCGGAATGTGTCTTTTATGAAGCAAATCGTAAGATTGTTTTGTAAGTTCGTCGTTACGAATTTCATTCAGAATTTTAATAAAGACATTATCATCCTGCCTGTAAATATGTTTCAGTTCAACGGAAATCATATCGGCTTCCTGCAATGCTTTACAGTTGAAAAAATACATCGATTTGTAGTACGGACTCAGCAGTTGCATCTCTTCTTGTTTCACAATGGGGGGAAGTTGCTGCAAATCGCCTATCATCAATAATTGTACTCCGCCGAAGGGAAGATATCTGTTTTTATACCGTCTCAAAACATCATCAATCGCATCCAGAATATCGGCACGTACCATTGAAATTTCATCAATAACAAGCAAGTCTAATGTTTTGATAATGTTGATCTTTTGCTTGTTAAATTTGTGTTTAAATCCGGGATTTTCAATTTTGTGTCCGGCAACATTTTCGGTAATAATCGGACCGAAGGGCAATTGAAAAAAAGAATGTATGGTAACGCCGCCGGCATTGATGGCTGCTACTCCGGTGGGAGCAACAACAACGGTTCGTTTAAAGGTTTTGTGTTTTAACGATTTCAGAAATGTAGTTTTCCCGGTTCCCGCTTTGCCGGTTAAGAAAATGTTCTTGTTGGTGTATTGAACAAATTTTTCGGCTAATTCGAGTTCGGGATTTTCAGGCATTTTATAAGGTATTTTAATTTTACTTCACAAATTTATTTGATTTTATGAAGTTTCCGGCACAAAGTAGATAAAAATTAAGAAATCGCTCAGATTTTTTACAGAAAAACAGACAAAATACGATGTGAGATTTTAAAGCAAAACTTTGAAATTCTTCTGATTAATCGCCCGATTGTGCTTTTTGCGGGGGGCAAAAAAACGAATGCTGCTAAAAGTTCAGATATTGACGGTTTTCTTATTATCTCTTTGATCTGCATTATTTTATAATTTATTTTTTTTTTGAAAAACCTTAAATGACCAC
>JAOZQB010000154.1:2278-6897 GCA_029932445.1 Bacteroidales bacterium
TAGTAACCCCCCATGTTCTCGGATAAGCAACGGGATTAGCAAAACGATTTGTTATATCCTGAAAAAGATTTGCGGGATTATTAATGATATTCCATGAATTCCATCGTAAAAATCTGCCGAGATAGATACCGAAACCGGATAAGAATAAGATTATAGAAATAAAAACAGGGACAATTTTTTTATTGGTTTTTTCGGAAATAATCAATTCAAAATCTCTTATGCTCATAAACCCGAATATTAAGCCTGCCCATGCAAATGAAAATATTAACATAAAATCATACCAAACCGGTGCAAGATTTTTATAATTTAAATGAAATAAATCGGTTATTATATAAAACGTATTAGGCAGAAATACAATCCAGATTATTCCGGCGGGTATAAGGAGGATATATTTTTTTCTTAATTCCGGAAAGATTATAAATGCAGAACTTATTAACCAAGGGATTATTGCTAAAATTAAATTCCAAATTAAAAAAATTAAAAAAATTGAATTTGTTTTATGAATTCTTAATGCCAGAAGAATAAATCCGAATATTATTACGGTTGCTGATAAAATGCTTTGTTGCAGTTTATTGCTTTGTTTTAGTTTGATAATTAATTGTTTCATCGTTTTTTTAAGTTTATAATTGATTGAATAAAGTAATTGCCTTCGGAAAAAAAATCACCAAGCCGATAATAAATGCCCCGATTGCAGAAATTAAAACCGCTCCGGCAGAAGCATCTTTTATATTTTTTATTTTATCGCTATAATCCGGTGATAAAAAATTGCATAGATATTCAATTGCGGAATTAAATAATTCAAGGGTTATTACTGAAGTGATTGCAATAATGATGATTAACCACTCAGTTTGGTCGATTTTAAAAAAGATACCGGCAGCAATTACGAATATTGCCGTCAGAAAATGAATTTTAAAATTTTGTTCGTTTTTGAAAACATGTGCGATACCGTTTAAGGCGTTTTTAAATCGTTTCATAATTTTGTTTTTTTAAGAGGCTGTCTAAAAAGTATTACAAAGCGTCATTCTGAACTTGTTTTAGAATTCAATATCACTGTATCACAGTTAATTGAACAGATGCCGAAACAAGTTCGGCATGACAAAACAAACTTTTTAGACATCCTCATATTTGTTATTTATCAATTTCTTTTTTCTTTTCAAATTTTACGGCATACCAATCAACTTTTCTTGATAAAAGCATAATTAAAGCCAAAATTAAAAATAATCCGATACTTCCTATTAACAGTGAATAATCTTGCATTTGGATGATAACAAAAATAAATGTGTATAAAACAGCGAGAATTCCGGTTATCATCAGCATTAAAGGCGTTGATTTTAAAATTGCACGGATGTAAGCTGATATTAATGCCAAAGTTGCTCCTGCCGAAATGAAAAATGCTGTGTTAAATGATAATTGTTCGGTTATTGACAGCAACAAAATGTAAAAAATGACCAATGCTGCACCGACTAAAATATATTGTACCGGATGGATGAATTTCTTTTTCAAAACTTCCGTAAAGAAGAAGGTGATAAATGTGAATACAATAAACAAAACGGCATATTTTATCGAACGCATAATTTTCTGATAATTATCGACCGGGAGCAACAAATCAACGCCGAATGCCGAGTTGTTAAAATTATATTGTTCATTTGTCCACATTTGCGGAAAATTTCTGTTTAAATTTAAAACTTTCCAATCAGCCGTAAAACCTTTTTTGTCAACGGTTCGCGGGGAGGGGAGAAAAGCCCCGTTAAAACTCGGATTTTGCCAAGGTGAATTTAAATGTATCTCGGTTGTTTTCCCTACGGGAACAAAGTACAATTGCTGACTTCCTTTCAGATTTATATTCAAAGAAAAGTTGTAAACAGTTTCTTCTTCGGGATTTATTTCCGGAAATTTAATGTTTACTCCGCTGTAAATAAGATTGGGAGCTGCACTTCCGGGATTAAACATAATATCAGTATCGTTCAAGCTTATGAGAAGTTCATTTTCGATACCTCTTAAATCACTGATACCCATTGTTAAAATCGCTTTATCCCAAAGAATGTTTTTGGGGTTGATATTTAATTCCCCGACATCAATATTTTTAAAATTTCCTTTAATGGTCAGTTTTGATTTATAAACGACTGTTTCATAGATGTTTCTGTGTTTTGCTTCCGGAAAAACTTCGCCGTTAATATCCAAAGTTTCGGGGAGGATATGTATGTATTCTTTATACTTTAAATATTTTACACTTTTATCTTCCTGTACTTGTTTTTCATAGCGATAATAAGGTATTGAAAGTACCGGTCCGGAAACAGTTTGTGCATTTCCCCATTTGGAACTGATATCGTTTATTGCTGTTGTTTGCAAATTTTGTCTTTCTTCTGCCAAATTTGATACCATTGATACAGAGGCAATTAAAATAAGTGCAATAAATGTTATGATTGCAAGTTTTACGTAGATGTTAAATTTTAAATCTTCCATTTTATTTGTTTTAAAAGTGCTTTGCAGCACAAAGTTAATAGATAAAAAAAATTATTTTTGTTCTTTAATTAATTGTTCGAGTGCATCTATGTGTTCCGAAAATGCCTTTTTACCCGAATCGGTTGCTTTGTAAAAGGTTTGTGTTTTTCTGCCGGCAAATCCTTTGCTGTATTCGATGTATTTTTTATTTTCCAATGCACGCAAATGCGAAGCAAGGTTGCCGTCGGTTAATTTCAGCGTATCTTTTAAAGTGTTAAAATCAACTTTCTCGTGTATCATAAGAATTGACATAATACCGAGGCGAACCCTGCTTTCAAAAAATTTGTTAATATTTGCGATAATTGATTTCAATTATTCCTTTATTTTTTCTTGAATTAAATTGATAATTGCATCATATTTTTCTTTTAAACCGTAAACAGATGCCGTATCGGGTAAATTATTCATTTGATAATCTTCATTTTGTTTCATGGTTAAAAGAATTTTCAATGCATAATGAGCATCGTTTAATTCGGCTTGTTTCTCTGAAATTTTACCTAAAAGTGTCATTAAATTCTTTGTTTTATTGTTGAAGGTATTTTCATTTTCGCTTAATTCTTCAAATATTTTCTCGCGCAAGATGCTGTCTTGAATTAATTCAACATATGTGTATGCCGCATCATAAAATTTTTGAATATTTGAAAAATACTTATTTGCTTCTTCGGTTTTATCAAAAGTTTCTTCTTTCAAATTTTTCAGACTGTCTTCCAACGCTTGCAATTCTTTATTTTTTTCAATAATTTCAGTATATAAAGTTGAAATTAAATCGGAATAGCCTCTTTTCATTGATGATAAATCACTTACAACAGATTTATCCTGAAAGGCATCAGGTGTATTTTCTTGTTTCGGTTCGCAAGAAAAAAATACTGAAACAAAAAGAATAATAACGGGTATAAGAAATAATTTTTTCATGATTATAATTTAGGTTTATAAATTTATTCGAACGTTTTTCTTTCATATTTAAAATACATAAGAGCTCCGTAGATGATGTGCATAATACCGAAACCCAAAGCCCAATACCATAATCCGTAGCCGACATCGATGCAGGCAATCAGTCCTATTACAATTTCGGTAATACCGAGCCAACGAACGTCTTTGTGTGTGTATTTTGAAGCATTGATGAGAGCAAGTCCGTAAAAGATAAGTGTAGTTCCTGCAATAATGAATGCTGCTCCGTGCCACAATAATATGAAGATAAAAAAACCGCCTGTAATTAAGGGTATAAACAAATTTATTACAAGCAATTTTGCCGTTTTACTCCAAACTTTTAATCCCTTAGATTTTGCATTACGATAGGTGAAAATAAATCCGAACAGTAAAGCAAAAAATAATATGATTGCTGCATCTGCAAATAATACCAATATCATTTCGATGCTTAAATCGGATGTTTCGATAATAAAAGATTTTCGTTCAAAGGCATTAAAAATGTATATGTACCAATAAGCAAAAGCAGCTCCGATAAGGGCAAAAATACCGGCAAAAATACCTCCTAAACCGCTCAAGGACAGAAAACTTGAAGAGTGTTCCATAATGGATCTAATTTCTGATAAGTTTTCAAGATGTTTTTGTTTTTTGTTACTCATTTTAATTTATTTAAAAGTACTTTGTAGTGCAAAGTTAAGTAAATTATTTTATGTTGCAAATTTTTTTGGGAAAGATAAATTTTATTTTTTTTCGAGTTGAATTGAAATGTTGTAAGTTGGGAATAAAATTTTATAATGCAAAAGTTACTTGTCTTATGAAATCTTATTACGGTATTTGTTTATTTTCTATGTTTATGAGTTGTAACGAATTTTATACTGTAAATATTAACAATAATGCTTGTTTTACAAAGAATTTAAATATAATTTTACGTGTCCGAATATTTTTTTTAAAGTAGTATTTCAAAATATAAAAATATATATCTTTCTTGTCATGAACAAAACCACAAAATGTTTAATCCCATTGATTTATAATATATTATTCGATATTTGGACATTATACATTTGATTATGAAATAAACACAATAATAAAATACAAATTAAATTATTGAATTAGGCAGTTAGATAATACTTGTAATTTATTGTATATCAATAGTTCCTGTTTTTTTCTTTGCCGTGCTTTGCGAAATCTCTGCACTC
>JAOZQB010000155.1 GCA_029932445.1 Bacteroidales bacterium
AACGGATGTGTATTACGATCTGCAAAAAATGATGCTCGGAATGACGGTTCCGCCGACAATCAGTTCGGTAACTGATGATTTGCGAAAAAACAATAATTGGTATCAAGATTTGTCGAGTAATGTTTTGGCTGTGAAGAATAAATTTTTTGCTCATAAATTGATGTTTGATGCCGATTTTTCGTATCAATCGAATAATCGGAAATTGCAAACTTCCGATTTAATGCCGCAATTTACACAGGTGGATATGACTTTAAATACTTTGGGCTGTAATTTGAAATCAACTTATTCATTTTCTGATAAATATGAAATTATAAGCGGCGTTCAAGGTATGTTCAAAACAAATACGAATGCCGATGCACCGGCACATATAATTCCGGATGCGGAAGTTTTTGATTTTTCGCTTTACGGATTGCTGACGGCAAATTTTACGGATGCTTTGCATTTTCAAACAGGGATGCGTTACGATTACAGAAATATTCAAACCGAAGCGGAAACTAATAAGCCGGCTGTGAATAAACCTTATAATAATTTTAGTTTTTCAAGCGGAATAAATTATCAAATCACCGAAGATTTTTTGGTACGAGCAAATTTTGCTTCGGCACATCGCACGCCGAATATCGCCGAATTAACTCAAAACGGACCGCACGGGATTTATTACGACATCGGAAATGCCTTTTTAAAAACGCAAATGAATTATGAACCGGATATCAGTTTTCATTATCATGCAAGGAAATTAATTTTTGAAATGTCGGCTTATTATAATGAATTGAAGAATTACATTTTTTTGCAAAAAACAACGGATTATGCCGATAACGGAATGTTGATATATCGATACGCTCAAACCGATGCGAATATTAAAGGTTTGGAAGGCGGAATTAAATATATGCCGGTTTCGTTTTTAAAAATGTATGCTAATTTTTCAAGTTTGCGTGCCTTAAAATTCGATGGTGAGAATTTGCCTTTTATTCCGCAAAATAAAATACGTTCGGAAATCAAATTTTCGGCAAAAAAACTTCTCGGTTTTTCTAAGCCGTATTTTTCTGTTAAGGGCACTTATGCCTTTAAACAAAGCAAGTTTGCTCCTTTGGAAAGTGAAACGCCTGCATATTTTTTACTTAATTCGGCAGCCGGAATAACTTACAAATTCAAAAAAAACACCTTGGATTTTAAACTTGCTGCCAAAAATATTCTGAACGAAAAATACATTGATCATTTGTCAACTTTAAAAGATACCGGATTTTTAATGCCGGGAAGGAATATTATTTTTAGTGTGAAATATGTGTTTTGATTTTGGAATTTATGTGTTTATAATTTATTTCGGGGTTTATAAATTAGTCTGATTTTTATACCGATATTTTTTGCATTTTGCACATATGTTTATTAATTTTGGTCTGTAATTTTAATCCTTGAATTATGAACAGACTGAAAAATAACTTTATAATGCCGCCGATAAAACTCGGATATTGCGAAAAAGAAAAACCGGGTTTCGTAAATGAAAGACATCTGAATTTCTATAATCGTGTCGGAAAACATCTCGGTGCTTTAATTCCTGAACCTTTGTATATGGATTTATCCTTGCGTGAAATTCCCACGCAACTCGGTATCGATAATGATGATAAAATTGCCGGTTTAAAGAAGTTGACAGATGCTATGCATTCACACGGAACAAAAGTTATTGCACATCTGAACCATCCGGGAAGAATGGCAAATCCGATGATACCGGGAAATGTGTTTATTTCGTCAACCGATAAACCCTGCGAAACCGGCGGAAAAACACCTCGCAAAATGACCGAAACAGATATGCAGAATGTTATTGCGATGTTTAAAGACAGAGCAAAAAGAGCAGAAGAAGCCGGCTTTGATTTTATCGAACTTCAATCCGGACACGGGTATTTATTAGCACAATTTATTTCGCCGCAGGTTAATGACCGAACCGATGCATACGGCGGAAGTTTTGAAAACAGACTGAGGTTTCCTCTGCAAGTGATTGATGCTGTTCAAGATGCCGTAAATATTCCGATAATCGTGCGTATCAGCGGTGATGAAATGACACCCGACGGCATTCACCTTGAGGAAATGATACTGTATGCCGAAATACTGAAATCAAGAGCTGTTGCGGCATTGCATGTTTCTGCGGGAACGGTTTGCAGCACACCGCCTTGGTATTTTCAACATATGTTTGTACCAAAAGGAAAAACATGGGAATTTGCCTATAAAATAAAGTCGGAAGTTGAAATGCCGGTAATTTTTGTCGGACAAATCAACACGTTTGAAGATATTAATAAAATTAAAACCGAATATGAAGGAAATTATATTGCCGTGGGACGTGCCTTAGTTGCCGACCCGGATTTTATCGGAAAATATCTCGGCGAAGTGCAAGACGAGTATCGTCCGTGTTTGGCTTGTGCCGAAGGCTGTTTGGGTGGTGTAAAATCGGGAAAGGGTTTGGGTTGTATGGTTAATCCGGAAGTAAATAATCCCGATTTAATTTCTTCCGAAAAGCCGAAAAAAATTAAAAATATTGCGATAGTCGGAGGCGGACTTGCCGGTATGGAAACTGCTTTGCGACTGAATGAAAAAGGTCATAAAGTAACGATTTTCGAGAAAGATAAACTCGGCGGACAGTTTAATTTAGCATGGTTACCGCCGAATAAAGCAAGTTTGAAAAAGATTTTGGATTATTATTTTGAAGAACTTAAAATACAGAATATTCCTGTTGATTATAAGGAAGCCGATGCGGCGGAATTAAGTTCCGGAGTTTTTGATGAAGTGATTATTGCAACAGGTGCAGAACCTGTTACACCTCCGATAAAAGGACTTGAAACCTATTTTTGGACTGAATTTTTAGAAGATACAAATCTTCCCAAAAATAAAAAAATTGTCATTATCGGCGGCGGTTTAATCGGTGTTGAAACGGCAAGCAAATTAACAGATGCCGATAACGAAGTTATTATCGTTGAAATGTTTGATGAAATAGCAAGAGGAATGGAAATGATTGAACGTAAAATGACTTTGGGTAAACTTAATAAAAAAGGTGTAAAAATTTATAAAAATCACAAAGTTACCGAAGTTAAAAACGACGAAAAAACAGTCATAATTCAAGGTGAACAAACAATTGAACTGACCGGTATCAATCATATTGTCGTAACGACAGGAATGCGCAGTGTAAATAAATTAGCGGAAGAATTAAAAGGGAAAATAAAAACGCATCTTATCGGAGATGCCGTGAAACCGGCAAAAGCACAAGATGCAATTTCTTCGGCTTATCATTTGGCTGCTTTGATATAATAAATTATTTTAGCAGGAAATTTCGGATATGTTAAAACTATTAAATAAAATTTGGACTTTTTACATCGAAGGTTTTCGCGATATGCCGAACTACGGAAAACGTGTTTGGACAATTATTATTATTAAATTAATTATCATGTTTGCGATATTAAAAGTCTTCTTTTTTCAGGATTTTCTCAGTTCAAAAGGGAAAACCGATAAGGAAAAAAGTGAATACGTTTCAAAACAATTAATCACCATTAAAAAATAAGTATATGGAACACATTGATTGGGGTTTAGTTGATTGGTCGAGAGCGCAGTTTGCCCTGACTGCGTTATATCATTGGATTTTTGTCCCTTTGACACTCGGCTTATCATTCATTATTGCGATAATGGAGACCATTTATGTGAAAACCGGTAATCCGGAATGGAAGCGCATAACAAAATTTTGGATGAAGTTATTCGGAATTAATTTTGCTATCGGTGTAGCAACCGGTATTATTTTAGAATTTCAATTCGGAACAAACTGGTCAAATTATTCGTGGTTTGTCGGTGATATTTTCGGGGCTCCTCTGGCTATTGAAGGGATAATGGCTTTCTTTTTGGAATCTACTTTTATTGCCATTATGTTTTTCGGTTGGAAAAAAGTCAGTAAAAAGACGCACCTATGGTCGTCTTGGCTGGTTGCAATCGGTTCAAATCTTTCTGGTTTGTGGATTCTTGTTGCCAACGGATGGATGCAAAATCCGATAGGTATGCACTTTAATCCGGAAACGGTAAGAAATGAAATGAACAATTTTTGGGAAGTTTTATTTAATCCTGTTGCGGTTAATAAATTTCTTCATACCATAAGTTCAGCTTACGTTTTAGCAGCTCTATTCGTAATCGGTATCAGTGCTTGGTATTTGATTAAAAATCGAAATACGGCTTTGTCGAAAAAAAGTATGATAGTGGCTTCTGTTTTCGGCTTCTTCTCTATACTTTTTACCATTTTTTCCGGCGACGGTTCCGCAAAAGAGGTTGCAAAACACCAACCGATGAAACTTGCCGCCATGGAAGGTTTGTATCAGGGACAAAGACAAGCACCTTTGATTGCAATCGGATTTTTCGGCAGTCAAACCGATCCGAATAATCCAAAAGAACAAGAATTTGCATTTAATCTGAAAATTCCGAATGCCTTATCGTATATAGCATTTTCGGATGTCAATGCTTTTGTTCCCGGAATAAAAGATTTGGTTCACGGGAATAAAAAAGAAGGTATTATTTCTTATCAAGAAAAAATTGAAAAAGGCAAAAAAGCGATTGATGCCTTGGCAGCATATAAAATCGCCAAAAAAGAAAATAAACCTGAAATTGCCGATGCTGCTTTAAAAATTTTTAATGAAAATTTCAACTATTTCGGTTACGGTTATTATTTCGGAAAAGATCCGTATTTATTGGTCCCTGATGTTAAAATAAGTTTTTATGCATTTCATACCATGGTCGGCTTGGGCTTTTATTTTGTGTTGCTGTTTATTCTGATTTATTTATTTGCATATAAAAATAAATTTCAAAATAAAAAATGGTTGCTTTGGGTGGCAGTTTGGACGATTCCTTTGGCATATATTGCTCAGGAAGCCGGTTGGATTGTTGCGGAAGTCGGTCGTCAACCGTGGGTTATTCAAGATTTATTACCGAATATTGCCGCTGTTTCTCAAATTGATCAAAGCAGCGTGCAAATTACCTTCTTTTTGTTCTTGGCAGTATTTACGGCTTTATTAATTGCAGAAATAAAAATTATGCTGACGCAAATTAAAAAAGCAAAAATTTCAGATACAAACGAAAATACAGGAGGAACCAAATAATGTTTGAAACTTTATCACATACAGCTTTACAGGAATACTGGTGGTTTTTAGCTTCTTTACTCGGAGCATTGCTGGTATTTTTATTGTTTGTTCAAGGCGGACAAACCTTGATTTATAAATTAGGAAAAACAGCGGATGAACGCAATATTATTGTTAATTCGCTGGGACGAAAATGGGAATTTACATTTACGACACTTGTAACATTCGGCGGTGCCATGTTTGCATCATTTCCTTTATTTTATTCCACCAGTTTCGGCGGTGCTTATTGGGTTTGGATGGCAATTTTATTTGCTTTTATTTTACAAGCGGTGTCTTATGAATATCGAAGAAAACCCAATAATTTTCTCGGCGAAAAAACCTACGATGTATTTTTATTCATTAACGGATTGATAGCTACGGTATTTCTTGGTGTTGCGGTATCAACATTTTTTACCGGTTCGGCTTTTTCGGTTGATAAAATGAATATTTTGAATTTAACATCAGATAAAATGCCGATTATTTCGGCTTGGGAAGTTCCGTCGCATGGTTTGGAAGCAATTTGGACAACAGCACATCTTGCGTTTTTGCAAAATTTAGCTTTGGGATTAGCGATATTCTTTTTGTCAAGAGTTTTGGCATTACTTTATTTTCAAAGAAATATTGACAATAAGGAAATTATTGAAAGAACTCGAAAATCCCTGATTAAAAATGCCGTTATTTTTCTTGTATTTTTCTTATTTTGGCTCATACGCCTAATGGTAATCGATGGTTTTGCCGTTAATCCTGATACGAAAGAAGTTTTTCTTGAACCGTATAAATATTTACATAATCTTTTGGAAATGCCTGTAGTATTAATTATTTTGCTTGTCGGAATAGTCGGTGTTTTATGGGGTTTATTTGTTTCAATCGTAAAAAAGAAAGATACCGGAATTTGGTTTGCCGGAACAGGAACGGTTTTAACCGTTTTGGCTTTATTTCTGATTGCCGGTTATAACAATACGGCTTTTTATCCTTCAACATTTGATTTGAACAGCTCTTTAACCATTGCAAACAGTTCGTCAAGTCATTTTACTTTAACGGTTATGAGCTATGTTTCATTATTGATACCCTTTGTTTTGGCATATATTATTTATGCATGGAGAGCGATGGATAAGAAAAAAATTACTTCGGAAGAAATTAATTCCGACAGTCATTCATATTAATTTTAAAACAAAAAGTTATGTACACAAAAGAAATAATCAGTTTATTATCTTGGCCTGTGTTGATATTAATCATTTATTATGTAACGGCTCGGGTTATCAAAAAATATGAAACTAAAACAGAAAAAGAAACAGAAAAACAAGAATAAGTCATACTTCTTGTTCTGAGGTTTCAGAATTCAGAGGAGCTGTACAGCTCCTCTTTTTTGTTATATTTGAATGTTATTCTGAACTGATTTAAAAATATTTTTAAATACGAATTGTCAATTGTTTTCTAAAATTTAAAAAACTAAAATTCTTTTGATATTTTGTTTTAAAAAAGTAATTTTAACGAATAGAAACCTAATAAAAAAAAACGGGGTTTGCACAATGCAGATATATCAAACGGAAAACAGAATATTTACGGATATACAAGTGTTGTAGCCAATTATGAATTATAAAATGAAAATATTTCTATCTACAGTATTATTGTCAATATCAATTTTAGCTTCTGCTCAAAAGAATGATCTAAGCAGAATTATTAGTATAAATACAAAATTTGAAATTGAACTAATTCCATTTGAAAATAATAAATT
>JAOZQB010000156.1 GCA_029932445.1 Bacteroidales bacterium
ACAACACCCTCCTTATTTATACCGATTCTAAATTACAAAAAAAACGACATACCCCCGGTTAGATTTTATCCGGTAAAGTAATAAACCATAAAAACCTGATTTCAAAACATCCGAAGGATTTTTGAACATCATCAATTATTACAAAGCAAAAAAATGAAATATAATTTACCCGAGCCCGACAAATAAACTAATTCTTTCGTAACTTTATAAACTCAATATTTAAATTACTCTAAATATTATAAACTTTTAAACTGTTCAAATATGAAAACAAAACTAACATTTTTATTATTCCTTTTTATTTCTTTTTATTCTTATTCTCAAAAATACATACCAATTGTCGAAGAAAATAAAGAATGGAGTACATTAACAGTGTGGACTTCTGATTGGCCTGATACAACATATTATACAACTTTTAATAAATTTGAAGGAGATACAACAATAGGTGAATATCAATATTTAAAAGTTTATGAAACTCAAAATCAAGAATTGACGGATTGGATATTAAAAGGATGTATTCGAGAAGACTCAACACGTAAAGTTTGGTATAAGCCAATTGATAATTACGAAAGGATAAAATATGATTTTGGTATGCAAGCAGGTGATACAATTCTTATTGAAAACTATCCTGATCTCATTTTAGATTCAATAAAAGAAATCTCTGTCAACGGGTCTGTCAGACAATCGTTTTATTTATCAAATGAGTATGCAACAGAGATTTGGATAGAAGGAATCGGAAGTTTATTAGGTATATTAAACTCAGGTCTTGCAGGAGCAGCCGGAGGATATTCATTATTGCTGTGTTTACATGAAAATTCAGAACTGATTTGGCAAAATTCCGATTATGCTGAATGTTGGTTGGTAAGCGGAATAAATAAAATAAATGATAATCTCATCAAAGTGAATATATTAACCGATTTTAATAATAATATAAAAATCGAAAACAATGAACTTACTGATATTTATATTGAAATTTACAATCTTTTGGGACAAATGATTTTTTTTAAACGTGTTGAAAGCAATAGCAGCATATATCTAAATCATGAAAAATTTAACAAAGGGATATATTTATGCAGAATTATTACCGATGAAAAAAAAATAAAAACTAAAAAAATTATATTTTAATTTATATTGTATTATGAGAACTAAACAAACAATTTTATTCTTATTGCTTATTTTTATTTTTAATAATAATTTAAAAGCGACTGGAAAATACACATATCAAAATATCGTAATTAATCAAACATTTTCAAATGATTCCGTAATATATCCATTTAAAGGGATAGATGTTTTATATGGTTTAAGTGTTAATGCTAATTGTACTTTTAATAGTGATTCAAGTTTGATTAGAATTATTTTAAGAGACGAAAATATGCACGACTTTATATTGTATGAAACTTATCCAATGATAGATAGTGTATGGGAGTTTTCTTTAAATGAAGCATGTGAAGAAACATGTTTTTTAGATTCTGTTATCCCAAATTCTTTGATAATCCAAATAACAGATGCAAACATTTATGTTGAAAGTTTTGTTACAAATATTTCAAAAGTTTCAAATGCTTTAACTCTTCAAAAAGTAATCTTTAAAGACTTGTCTTACTACGGCAAGTCTTTTTTATAAAAAAAAATTAACCGGTTATTTGCAGAAATGTAAAATAAGAGTCTAAATATTTCGAAATTCTTGGTTTTGAAGCAAAAATTCCGAACACAGCAGAACCGCTGCCGGACATTTGAGCATACAATGCACCTGCTCGATATAAATCGTCTTTAATTTGTTTAATTTCCGGATATATTTTAAAAATTGTCTCTTCAAAATCATTTGTAATTGTCTTTTTGAAATCCGAAACCGGTAAATTTGAAATTCCTCTTAAATTAAATTCGGGTGTTGCCGGTTTTATTCCTGTAAATGCCTCTTTTGTGCTGATATGAATATCAGGTTTTACGATTAAAATATAATAATCAGATAAATCTAAATTAACACGGGTAAAGATATTGCCGGTACCTTCCGCAAAAATCGGTTTGTTATTTATGAAAAAAGGGCAATCACTGCCGAGTTGTTGTGCGTATTTCTCTAATTCCGGATTGCTTATCTGAAGTTCAAAATAAGTATTTAAAGCCGTCAGCATAAAAGCCGCATCGGAAGAACCGCCGCCCAATCCGGCTCCGAACGGAATAGTTTTATGTAAATGGATGTTAAGTTCCGGTAATTTATAATTTTCTTTTAAAAGGTAATATGCTTTTAATACTAAATTATCAGAATCAGAAATATTAATTTGAAGTCCCGTATTTTTGAATATTGTTTTATCTTTTGATTCAACAAATTCTAATATATCGGTCAAATTAACCGGGTAAAAAACAGTTTCTAAATTATGAAAACCGTCAGACCTTTTTTCGGTAATACGTAAACCGATATTAATTTTTGCATTCGGAAAAACAAGCATTAAAATTTTCTTTTAAAAATCAGAATTTATAATTCACACAAATACAGAAAGTTAATTAAATGTTAAGACTTTTAATAACTATTTGCTTAACAAACTTCAATTAAAATTTTTAAATTTACACATTCAAATAAAAAAACAAAGATAAATGATTTTACTTGACTTTGAAGAACCAATCGGAAAATTGCAGGAACAATTGGATAAAGCTGTTGAAATAGGGGAGGAATCAGGTGTGGATGTAAGTCAAACCATTGAAGACTTAAGAAAGAAAATTGACAAAACCAGAAAAGAGATATACTCTAATTTAACACCCTGGCAACGCGTACAAGTTTCCAGGCATCCGGAAAGACCGTATACATTGGATTATATTAAATATTTAACCGGAGGTGATTTTATTGAATTACACGGTGACAGAGGCGTAAAAGACGACAAAGCCATGGTCGGCGGATTCGGAACGATTGACGGAAAAACGTATATGTTTATCGGTCAACAAAAAGGATTTGATACAAAAAGTCGTCAATACAGGAATTTCGGGATGGCAAATCCGGAAGGTTATCGCAAAGCATTGCGATTGATGAAATTGGCTGAGAAATTTAATAAACCGATTGTTACTTTAATTGATACCCCCGGAGCATATCCCGGTTTGGAAGCCGAAGAACGCGGACAAGGAGAAGCTATTGCCAGAAATATTTATGAAATGTTTCGTTTAAAAGTCCCGGTTATTTGTATTATTATCGGTGAAGGTGCTTCCGGCGGTGCCATCGGAATCGGTGTCGGCGACAAAGTTTTAATGCTTGAAAATACATGGTATTCGGTAATTTCTCCGGAATCTTGTTCATCCATTCTTTGGAGAAGTTGGGAATATAAAGAAAAAGCAGCAGATGCTTTGAAACTGACTTCGGAAGATATGCTTGGCAACGGCTTGATTGACGAAATTATTAAAGAACCGCTCGGCGGTGCACATGTTAACAGGGAAGAAATTTATAAGGAAGTGAAAAAAACAATTATTAAAGATATCGCTGAACTTGAAAAAATGGATTCCGAAGAACGAATAAAAAAACGCGAACAAAAATTTATTGACATCGGTGTCTATAATGAATAATTCTAAATAAAAGATATTCAGTTTTTTAGCAGAGACAGTCCGAAAGGCTGTCTCTGTTGATAAAAATCTAATTTAATGGCTAAACAAACTGCAAAAACGTACAAAAAGAATCCGGTATTTGAAATTAACGAGCAACTCGGAAAATTACCGCCGCAATCAACGGATATTGAAATGGATGTGTTGGGTGCATTAATGCTTGAACGCGGAAAAGATATTGTTGTTTTGGATATTTTGAAACCGGAAAGTTTTTATAAACCCGAACACCAAAAAATATTCAGAGCAATTCATGATTTGTCAGTTAATCATCAACCGATAGATTATCATACCATTATAGAGAAATTAAAACAAAACGGTGATTTGGATGAGGTCGGCGGTCCTTCTTTTGTTGTCAGTTTATCATCACGAGTGGGTTCAGCAGCACATATTGAATATCATGCAAAAATAATTGCCGAAAAATTTATAAAAAGAGAATTAATACGAATCAGTTCCGAAATTCAAACTCGGTCTTACGATGAATCGAAAGATGTCCAAGAAATTTTGGAATTTTCGCAACAAGGGATGTTTGAATTGGCATTGGGTTCGGTTAAAAGAGAAGCGGTGCAAATTGATGCGGTAATGAATGAAGCTATTCATCAAATTGAAGAAGCCAAAAATCGGGAAGACGGTTTAAGCGGAATCCCTTCCGGATATTCTTCATTAGACAGAATAACATCCGGTTGGCAAAATTCCGATTTGGTAATTATTGCCGCTCGACCCTCAATGGGTAAAACGGCTTTTGTGCTTTCAATGGCTCGAAATATTGGTGTAAATCATCAAAAATCAGTTGCCCTTTTTTCGTTGGAAATGTCTTCTGTTCAATTGGTTATGCGACTAATATCATCTGAAACGGAACTGGGCAGCGAAAAACTCAGAAGCGGAAATTTAAGAGATCACGAATGGCAACAACTGGAATATAAAATTAAAAATCTTGAAAAAGCGAGAATTTTTATTGATGATACACCGGCAATCGGTTTAAATGAACTTCGCTCGAAATGCAGAAAATTAAAAACCCGAGAAGATATTGACTTAATTGTTATTGATTATTTGCAATTAATGAGCGGTTCGGCGGATTCAAGAGGAAACAGAGAACAAGAGGTCAGTATGATTTCCAGAGGACTGAAAGCCATTGCAAAAGAACTTAACTTACCGATTATTGCATTGTCACAATTAAATCGTTCCGTGGAAATGCGTTCGGGAAATAAACGACCGCAATTATCTGATTTACGTGAATCCGGAGCTATTGAACAAGATGCTGATATTGTAATTTTTATTCATCGTCCCGAAAAAATGGGAATTACCGAAGACGAAGACGGAAATGATACGCGCGGATTGGCTAATATCATCATTGCTAAGCACAGAAACGGTGCCGTAACGGATATTAATTTACGGTTTCGTGAAGAATTTGCACGATTTGAAGAATTTAATGAAGATTTTTTACCTCCGCTTGATGAATCAGGAATTGAAAATGCCGTTACTTTTGAATCCAAACTTAATGAAGAAGACGATTCCTTTACAAAATCCGGAAATGCTGAATCCTCTTTTCCTGATATTAGTTTTTCTGATAATAAAGGTGAAGATGTTCCGTTTTAATCATTAAGAATGAAAAAAACAATTCTCTTTATATTGATTCTTTTATTATTCCGAACAGCTTTCGGAACGACTGTTTTAATTCCTATGGATGAGACACAAAAAAATCATCTTAAAGCATACGGGATTGCTTATTGGGTTTTGCAAAACGGATTGGAACTTAATTGGTTACTCAACTATAGAGGCGGAAGTTTCAGTATGAATTATGCGAAAGACATTGCCGATGAGTGTACAATAAGAGGTGTAAGTTATGAACTTGTAAGTGATGCGGAAATTTCAATTATCTATAATCGAATTGCAAGTCCGGAAGTGAATATGGACAAAATGAAATTAGAGAAAGCACCGAAAATTGCCGTTTATGCTCCCGATACAAATCAACCTTGGGATGATGCCGTAACTATGGTTTTAACTTATGCTGAAATACCGTATACCCAAATTTACGATAAAGAAATTGTTAACGGGGAATTATCAAAATACGATTGGTTGCATTTGCATCATGAAGATTTTACGGGACAATACGGTAAATTTTACGGTGCCTATCGTTATGCGACATGGTATAAAGAAAATAAAAAACAAGCCGAAGCTGATGCCGTAAGCTTGGGTTTTAATAAAGTATCGAAATTGAAATTGTTTGTTGCAAAACGCATTAAAGAATATATTTTTTCGGGCGGATTTTTATTTGCCATGTGCTCGGCTACAGATACTTATGATATTGCTCTCGCAGCAGAAAATACGGATATTTGCGAAAGTATGTTCGACGGAGACCCTGCAGATCCCGATTGTCAAAAAAAATTGGATTATTCTAAAACATTGGCATTTAAAGATTTTACCCTTGTCAGAAATCCCATGGAATACGAATTTTCGGATATTGATGATACGAGAACCCGAAAAGTAAGTAAAGAAAATGATTATTTTACTCTTTTTGATTTTTCGGCAAAATGGGATCCCGTACCGACTATGCTTTGTCAAAATCACACAAAAATTATTAAAGGTTTTATGGGACAAACAACGGCTTTTAATGAGGATTTAATAAAGTCGAATGTATTGATAATGGGTGAATTAAAGTCGCATAAAGAAGCACGCTACATACACGGCGAATTCGGTAAAGGAACATGGACTTTTTACGGCGGACATGACCCCGAAGATTATCAACATTTCGTGGGCGACCCGAAAACCGATTTGAATATGCACCCCAATTCTCCGGGGTATCGACTGATTTTAAATAATATTTTATTTCCGGCTGCAAAAAAGAAAAAACGGAAAACATAGTTTACCGAATTAACAAATATTTATGCAATTGAACGGATAAATTTATTTAATAGTCGGATATTCAAATTTTATAAACATTTAAAATTATGTAAAAAAGGCGGATTTTGTGCTTTTAGTGTATCGAAATTTGATATTTTTTCAAATGTGTACTTAAAATATAAATCGCAAAGATATCCTTCCAACCAGATTGTTACCGAGAAGGTAAAATCAGGTATGCAATTATTTGTGACATTCATATTTCTGAAATTATAAAAATATATGTGATAACCCGGTTGATACGGTGCTTGAATATTGATGATTTGTTCCTGAAAAGGAGAGGAAAGTGTTCCGTCAGTTTCCAAATTTAATCGTAATGTATCGTTCTCATTCCACAAGAAGTATCCGGTAATAAGCAAACCCATCGGAAAATCAGAATCAGAAAATAATTCG
>JAOZQB010000157.1 GCA_029932445.1 Bacteroidales bacterium
AACTCCGGGAAGTTCAATTAATATTCTGCCTGAATTTCCTTCCAGTTTTTGAATAGACGGTTGAACAACTCCGAATTTATCAATTCTGGAACGAAGGACATTCAATGAATTATCAATCGCATCATTTGCTTCCTCTCTTAAAACTTTTAAAACATCAGCATCAGAAGTTCCGTGTTTAATACGATCTTTCATACTGTAGGTTCCGAAAATAGCACTCAATTGTGCATTCGGGTCAACTTCTTTAAATGCTTCATAAAATAAGGTTATGAAATCGGATTGTGTTTTTGCTTGTCTCTCTTTTGCTAATTCTATCGCTTTTTTGAAAGTAGGATCCTGATTATTGTCCGATAAATTTACGATTAAATCGGCAACCGATACTTCTAACATTACGTTCATACCGCCTTTTAAGTCAAGTCCTAAGTTTAATTCTCTGTCTTGACATTCTTTAAAAGTATAGGCAGGAAACGGATATGCCTTTTCGGAAGCAACCGAATCTAAAAAATTCCGTTCTTTATTCAAATCACCTTTTGCATAATCCCGAGCTTCTGTTTTTACACGCCAAGTAGCATAGGTAAATGATAATTGATAAATACTTGCCACTGCCAATAATACGGCAAGAAAAGTAATAACTCCTTTGTTTTGCATTTCTTAATCTTCTTTAATTATATATATAACTTTGATTTTCAGGGGTGCAAATATATTGATTTTTTTTAAATACAGAAGTAAAAACAAAGGGCATAATTGAAAATTATTATTCAAGTTTTTATAAGTTTTGAAGATAAGGTTTTAACGCAAATATAATTAACTGAATATTAATACAATATAAAAAAGACAGTGAGGAAAGCAATCCAAACTGTCTTTAAAAAATACGATAAAAAATGTTTTTTAGATAATGTTCATATCATCTAAAACAGTCATCACTTTCTTAACAGAATCAGCAGAAACTTTCAAATCGTTCATTTCTTGTTCCGTTAAATCAAGTTCAATAATTTTTTCAATTCCGTTTTTACCGAGAACAACCGGAACGCCAAGATAAATATTCTTCATTCCGTATTCGCCGTTAAGCAAAGCACAAACCGGGAATGTTCGTTTTTCGTCTTTAACAATTGCCTCAACCATTTGAGCTGCTGCCGCACCGGGAGCATACCAAGCAGATGTACCCATTAAGTTAACCAATTCGCCTCCGCCTTTTTTGGTTCGTTCAACGATTTCGTTAAGTCGGTCTTCTTTAATATATTCAGTAATAGGAATTCCGTTAACAGTTGTAAAACGCGGCAAAGGAACCATGGTATCACCGTGTCCGCCGAGTAATAATGCTTGTATATCTTTAGGAGATGTTCCCATTTCATCAGCTAAGAACGCACGAAAACGAGCTGTATCCAAAATACCTGCCATTCCGAACACTTTATGAGATGAAATACCGGCTGTTTTAAAAGCAGCATAACTCATAACGTCTAAAGGATTTGAAACAATAATAATAATAGCATTCGGTGATTTTGCCAATGCTTTTGAAGTAACGTCATGAACAATTTTAGCATTTGTAGAAATTAAATCGTCTCTTGACATCCCGGGTTTTCTCGGTAAACCGGAAGTAATAACAATAATATCCGAATCTTTTGTTTTATCGTAATCATTTGTAGAACCGATAATTTTTGTATTAAATTGATCAATAGCGGAAGATTCCCACATATCAAGAGATTTTCCTTCGGAAAGACCTTCTTTAATATCAATTAAAACGACTTCTTTTACAATGTCTTTTCTTGCTACGGAATATGCGACGGTTGCACCGACATTTCCTGCACCGATTACTGTTACTTTATCCATGATAAATATTTTTTAGTTTGTTTATTAATTTTCTGCTAAAATAATTGTTTTTTTTTTAGTAATAACATATTTTTCAACATATAGAGATAGTTGATATTTTGAATATATTTTGAAACTTGCTATTTATATTTATATGAAACAGTTTGCAGATAAAAAAGAGTTCGTCGAAATAAAATAACTAAAACGCAATAAACGAAACAAGCGAAATAAAATACAGGAGACAAGCCCGCCGGCTGTCTCTTCAATTTTGCATAAATTAAAATATGTGTCCAACCGCAGAGACACATTGCATGTGCCTCTTTTCTTTTTATACAATAAAACAACCGGATTTTGACAACAAAACAAATAATTCAAAACAATCGAGACAGCCGCAAACTGTCTCTACAATCGTTTTATAAATTCCGTAAGGAAAACGTTAAATTCAGATGTCTCGAAATTTGAAACCTTACTGTCGAAGGGCATCTCAAAAAAAATCAAGACTGTTCGCCGATTATTCCAACTTTAACTTTTCGAAAGTTCGAAACTTTCGGAAAGTTTGAGAATAATACACTACAAAATTAAAATCTGAATAATTTATTTATTAAATTTCTTAAAAGTATATTTCAATATTTTTCATTTTAAATATTATGACCGGTATACTATACAATTCAACTTATTTAATTCTTTTACAGAATGAAAATTAGATAAATCCGTCCGATTATTTAAAAAAATTGATCGTAAGAAAGAAAAATTAAAGTTCTGAATTTTTAAAACAAATAATTCAAACCTATATACATTCCTTTTGTACCGTCTTGTTTTTTGGCTGCAATACCGTAATCAACGGCAATAATAAAATTACTGTTGATGACAAAACGAATACCGCCGCCGTAACCGATATGCAAACTTTCATCGGCAAATTCCAAATTCGCAAGTTCTGAAGCCGGTACTCCGGTCAAATCAAATTCATACGGAGAAGTAACCATTCCCATATCCACAAAAGCATTTACACCGAGATAAAAATTTTGATTAAAAATAACCGTTTTTAAAAATTTTGAACGTAATTCAAAGTTTCCGAATGCTACACCATCGCCTGTAACACGATTCCTGAGGACACCTCTGATATTTTTTGCTCCTCCGAGACCGTCTTTAGTTGCTTTTGAGTCTATGGCATAAGGCAACATATAAAAAGGAATATCTCCTGCAATTTTTGCCTGATAACTTAATCTGTAAGCAAATGTCAATCGGTCAGGAAAAATTGTAAAATATTGTCTGTGAGAAAGTAATAATTTTGTGAAAGCATAATCATTTCCCAAAAAACCGGGAGCCGTTATTAAAAGTGCTTCCGACCAAATTCCCTTATTCGGATTGGCTTCATTATCTCTGCTGTCAAAAACGGCACCTGCTTTTAAAAAAGTAACATTACCGCCCGTTGCCTGATCGGCAGGAATAACACCCCAAGTCACGTATTTATCATATAATAAATCAGTAGAATCCGGTAATAAATCTTCCGTTTTACCTTCGTTTAACTTATTAATATCAACCGTTGAAATATTTGTTCTGTAATGGGCAACACCCGCTAACCAACGTAATTTTTTCCCCCATTTCTCCGATACATCCCCTTGAAAATCAGCTTTAATTCTGAATAATTTTCTGGAATGACGAAAATACATTCGTGAAATATAATCCGTTCCGCCGGTTAATTCAAAAGCCGAATTATAATCAGCTTGGTAACCGTTAAAACCATAAAAATTTAAAGCTTGTTCAGTCAGATAAGAAACATCAAAAGTTACTCTTGTTTTCGGAATTAATGTCAGTGCATCATAAGTTAATTGATTAATACCGCTTCCTTTTGTTGTTCTCGACCATTCTAAATATAATGAATGATTATAGTTCGGATAATTGCTTCCGTCGCCGTAATGATACAAATTAACCAAACCGCCGTATTTAAAACCGGTATCGGCATCATAAGCCACAACGGGAACACCGCCCATACTGAAACCTGTTTTTACGTTTTCTTTTTTTGTGCTGTCTTGTTGCGCAAAAATAACGGAAAATGAAATCAATAATGATACTAACAAGCTAAACTTTTTCATATTTATTAATTTAAATTTTTATATAATACAAATCTAAAAAAAATATTTAAATATTCATATTTTTAATTTATAAAAACTAATTTTGAAAGATAAACTTATAAAAATAAAGAATCATGAAAAAACTGTTGAAATTTTTGTTTTACTTTATCATTATTGTCATATCGGCTTTTGCAATTTTCCTGATTTATTCAAGCATTGATGATTATAAACCTGCAGAAAAAACAACTGTATTAATTTCAGAAAATCCTGATTTATTAAGCGATACAACGGAATATACTTTAATGATTTGGAACATAGGTTATTGCGGATTAAATAAAGAAATGGATTTTTTCTATGACGGCGGAAAAAACGTGAGACCTTCCGAAGAGAAAGTAAAAGAAAACATACAAGAAGTCAAGTCATTTTTACTTCAAAATCAAAACACAGACTTTATTTTAATTCAAGAAGTTGACAAACATTCAAAAAGAAGTTATTATTTTAATGAATTTGACACAATCGCTAATGCTTTCCCTGAAAGAACCTGTGTTTACGGAAAAAACTACGATGTCTTTTTTGTTCCTACCCCTCCGACCGATCCTATGGGTAAAGTAAACAGCGGATTAATGACTGTCAGCAAATACACGCCTGAGATTTCCTTTCGACATGCATTTCCCGGAAATTATTCCTGGCCAACGGGACTGTTTATGCTCGACAGATGTTTTTTGGTAAACCGATATAAACTTACAAACGGAAAAGAACTCCTTATTATTAATACGCACAATTCTGCTTATGACGACGGCACATTAAAAGCTCAACAAATGGCTTATCTTAAAACGTTTCTGAAAGAAGAATATAAAAACGGAAATTACATTATTGTTGCCGGTGATTGGAATCAATGTCCGCCGAATTTTACGCCTAAGTTTAAAGAGAATAAGATGGATTCAATTGTAAAAACCGATATTTCTCCGGATTATTTACCGAAATGGAATTGGCTGTTTGACAATTCTTTACCGACTAACAGGCGCGTTACAGCACCCTATAAAAAAGGGGAAACGCTTACAACGGTTATTGATTTTTTATTACTGTCACCTAATATAAAAGGTATATCCGTAAAAAATATAGATGTGGGTTTTGAATATTCCGATCATCAGCCCGTAAAAGCAAGTTTTAAATTAAAATAACCGTAATTGTGATAAAAGTTACAAATTCGGATTAAAGAAAGCCGTAATTTTGTTTCATAAATTAATTCATAACAAAAAAAACTTGATATCATGAAACGAAATGTAGGAAAAACAGATAAGATTATCAGAATTGTAATTGCAATTATTTTGGTTGCTTTGTATTTCACAGATGTTGTAACAGGAACTTTAGGAATTATATTTTTAGTTGCTGCAGGAATTGCATTAGTAACCGCTTTAGTAAATTTCTGCGGATTGTATGCAATTTTTGGGTTTAGTTCGTGTCCCTTAAAAAAAGGAAAAACCGAATAAATAAATTTTTCATAATAAATTTAAAAGCATTCTTATCCGGGATGCTTTTTTTTATATATATTTTTTTATATTTGAATAAAATTTAAACCCTTAACAAATAAATATCATGAAACGCGGAAAAAAAATACTCGGAATTACATTATTAATTTTATTTATTCTGTCAATTGCAGCTTACATTTTTATAAATACAATTAAAAGTTCCGGTTTACCGGATTACAATAAAGAAGTTCAAATTAAAGGACTTAAAGACAAAGTTACCGTTTACAGAGATGCATACGGCATTCCGCATATTATTGCAAATAATGAAGACGATTTATACAAAGTAACAGGATACATTCAAGCACAAGACCGCATGTGGCAAATGGATTTACTTCGTCGGGTTACGCAAGGTCGATTATCGGAAATTTTCGGAAAAGACATGATTGAAACAGATGTTATTTTACGTTCACTTCGCATGCCCGAAAAATCGGATCTGGTTTTAAAAATTATCAGTCCCGAAATGTTAAAAGCATTACAAGATTATGCTGACGGCGTGAATCAATATATTGAAAAAGATAACTTATCATTTGAATTTAAAGTTTTAGGATATAAACCCGAAAAATGGACCCCGAAACAATCTTTGAATCTGATTGGTTACATGGCGTGGAATCTTGAAATGGGTTGGGGAACTGAATCAATAATGTTTAAAATGAAAAATGCATTGAGCGAATCAAAATTCAAAGAACTTTTGCCTGAAATGAATCTGCAAAAAACCTATGTTTATCCCGATATTAAAACTAATGCACAACTTGCTGATTCTTCTTTAAGTACAAATTTAAAGAAAATTGAAAATTTAGCGCCTTCCGTTTTCAAAGCGAGTAATAATTGGGTTGTTGCCGGGAAGAAAAGCACAACCGGAAAACCTATTTTTTCAAATGACATGCACCTCGGATTTATGATTCCCGGAATTTGGTCGCAAATTCATCAATATGTTGGAGGGAAGTTAGATGTTACCGGAGTGATTCTCCCCGGTCAACCGTTTGTAATTGCCGGACATAATGCCGATATTGCATGGGGAATGACAAATGTAATGCTGGACGGTGCCGATTTCTATATCGAAACCCTTAATCCCGAAAATCCGGATCAATATAAATATAACGGTAAATGGAAAGATATGGAAGTCCTAAAAGAAGAAATTAAAGTAAGCGGTGAAGACGCCCCCGTTATAAAAGAAATACATTTTACGCACAGAGGACCTGTCATAAGCGGATTTAAAGATATAAAAGATAAAACAATTTCAATGCACTGGATCGGAAATATGCAAAGTAACGAATTGCGTTCAATTTATCTTTTAAACAGAGCAAAAAATTGGGATGAATTCAGAAATGCTTGCAGCAGTTTTAAATCTGTCAGTCAAAATATTGCTTATGCCGATAAAGAAGGAAATATCGGTCTGCAATGCTGTGCCGGAATTCCCGAACGCAAAGCCCCCGGATATTTATTTTTACCGGGTGATA
>JAOZQB010000158.1 GCA_029932445.1 Bacteroidales bacterium
TGCCGATTTTTCCGTATTTTTACTGGCAGTGGACAATGAATAAAAAAATAAGGACAAATTTTGATGCAAATTATTAAAAATATTACTTTTCTTTCAGTTTTGATTTTATATTTTAATTGTTATACCGAAGCTCAAACAATTGATTTACAAAAGAAAATTACCGTAGTTCAAAAAAAACAAACACTTTCTGCTGTTTTAAATGAAATTCATAAAAAAGCCGGTATCAATTTTTCGTATAATAATGCCGATATTGATAATTTGCAAAGAGTTACGCTTATTGCAAGAAATAAACCTGTGAAGAATGTGCTTTATCAGTTATTTTCCGGTTTAGATATTAATTTTACCGTTGTTGAAAAACAAATTGTGTTAAAGAAAAATCAATATGCTTTGATTACGGTTATTCCCGAAGTAAAAAAAGAACCGAAGAAATATTCAATAAGCGGATATGTAAAAGACAGCATTGATAACGAAGTGCTTATAGGTGCAGGAGTAAGCATAAAATCAACCTATTTCGGAACCATGACTAATGCTTACGGCTATTATTCTATAAGTTTACCTGAAGGAAACTATGTGCTTACTTTTTCTTATCTCGGATATAAAGATAAGTCACTTGTTGTTGATTTAACTTCCGATAAACAAATATCGCAAGTTCTGACAAGAGATGAAACACAACTTGAAATTGTAGTTATTAATGAAGAAGAAAAAAGAGATGTTTTTGAGAAAAATCCCTTGAAAGAAATTAATTTGAACAAAAGAGAAATAAATTCGGCAAAAGGGATAGTCGGCGAAGCGGATGTGGTTAAAAGTATTAATAATTTACCGGGTGTAAGTTCTTTCGGAGACGGTTCGGTTTTATTTTATGTAAGAGGCGGGGATAAAGATCAAAATTTAATTTTAATTGACGAAACTCCGATTTATAATCCTTCACACCTGTTCGGGTTTTTTTCTGCTTTGGCTCCGGATGCGATTAATGATATTAAAATTTATAAAAATAATTTTCCGGTAAAATACGGGGGCAGGTTATCGTCTTTAATTGATATTAAAACTAAAGACGGAAATATGAATAAATTTGGTTTTTCCGTTGTTTCAAGTCCTTTAACGGGTTCCTACACAATTGACGGACCGATAAAGAAAAAAAGATCTTCTTTTTTAATGACCTTGAGAGATTCTCATCTGAATTGGATTTGGAGGCGTAATCTTCCGAATTTAAATGTCAATTTTTATGATTTTCATTTGAAATTTAATCAAATAATTAACCGTAAAAATCGTTTATATTTTTCAATGTTCAGCGGGTCCGATATTCTGTCGGGAAGCAGACAAAGTGCAGTTTCTTCCGGTTTATCATGGAAAAACAATGCCCTTTCACTCAGGTGGAATCATCTTTTTTCGGATAAATTGTTTTCAAATACGACTCTGCACTCAAGTAAATATGATTATTTTTTATATTATTCTCAAAATGAAAATCATTATTGGTCCTCCTTTATCGGAGATGTCAGTTTAAAAACGGATTTCTCTTATTTTCCGAACCCGAAAAATAAAATCCGTTTCGGTTATAACATAAACAATTATTTTTTTAATCCCGGAAATTTGGATGCCGATTATTTCAGCCGTTCCGTATATGCCGGTGATGTTACAGAATTTGTTTTGTATGCGGGAAATGATTATTCAGTGAACGAAAAATTAAATGTTTCTTACGGTTTAAGATATGTTTCATGGAATAATGTCGGTCCTACGATCGGCTTTTTGTTTGATGAAAATTATCATATGACGGACACAAATTTTTATAACAAAGGCATTTATCATTCATTCAATAGTTTGGAACCGCAAGTGTCTTTAAGTTATTCTTTTAATAATTCCTTACTCATGACTTTGTCTTATGACAGGCATGTACAGTTTTTACATTTATTGTCAAATTCTGTCAGTCCGTTTACTACGACGGATGTGTGGATGCCTTCCGGACCCGTTGTGAAACCGGAGAAGTTAAATCAATATGTTTTTGGTGTTACAAAAACTTTAAGTGAATATTATGTTAATTTTCAGACCTATTATAAAACCATTGCAAATTACTTTGAATATAACGAACATGCAAATATGCTTTTAAATCCTTTGATTGAAGGTGAAATAAGGTTTGCTCGGGCAAAAGCTTATGGTACCGAACTTTCTTTCAGTAAGAAGAAGGGAAGTTTTAATTTTTTATTTTCTTATACGTATTCTCGTATTTTGATTAATGGAAACAAAGTTTCATCGTCCGGAATTTATCCTGCAGCGTATGATAAACCGCATAAATTAAATATAAACTTGTTTTATAAAACATCAAAACGTTGGACATTTAATATAAATTGGGTGTATTCTTCAGGTTTACGTTACAGTTCACCCACCGGATTTTATTATTATCAGGGTTACAGCGTACCTATTTATTCTGAAAAAAACAACAATTGTTTACCGGATTATCATCGCTTGGATTTTTCGGCGGATTTAAGTTTAAATAAGAATAAAAATGCTCGTTTTAAACACAATCTGCTCTTTGCAATATATAATATTTATAACAGACATAATGCCATAGCCGTCAATTATGATAAAATTGAAACCGATCAAGGAACTTTTGTTATTCCTTTAAATTTTGCTTACGAAAATGAAATTGTTACAACATCAAAATCATTGTCCGGAATCATTCCTTCCGTAACTTATAGTCTAAAATTCAGATAATTATGAAGATTAAACAACACAACTCTTTGTATTTTATTTTTTTTGGAATTATTTTTTTTTCAGGAATTTCTTGTGAAAAGAAAATTGATGTTGATTTTAAAAATGACGGTAAAGAATTTTTAATTGTTGACGGAATGATGACGAATGAAAATAAAAATCAAATTATTCACTTATCACAATCCGTTACTTCATTAAATTCAAAACCGCTTCCTGTTTCCGGCGCTGATATTTCGGTTTCCGACGGAATTGTTGCTTATTTATTTAAAGAGGATACATTAGGCAGGTATGTGTCTGAATTAAAGTTTAGTGCACTAATAAATAAGCTTTATACTTTGAATATTGAATATGAAAATAAAACATATACGGCACAAGCAAGAGCGGTTCCCGTTTTATCTCAAAACTCCCTCAATTATGTTCGATATAATGACAGTTTATATCATTTTCCTCAAGCGGTAGCCGAATTTAATCCTAATGAAGCTGCTATGTATGAGGTAAATGCTGATTGGTCTTTTGTGTCGGGTTATGAAAATTTTTCCGAAAATGAAACACACGCAAAAATGTTTTTTTATATTTTGAAGACTATTGATGTGAATGAAATATTTCATCCGGCTTATGAGCAAATTTACTTTCCTAAAGGAACAAAACTAACCGTAAAAAAATATTCATTAAGTCCCGATCATGAAAAATTTGTTCGTTCATTATTATTGGAAACGCAATGGAACGGCGGGTTTTTCGATACGGAAGAAGATAATGTTTATACAAATCTCAGTGAAGGAGCTTTCGGTTTTTTTGCTGCCTCCAATGTTCTTTCCGATTCGATAATTGTACAATAAAAAATAGTATAAACAGCATATAAACAGGTTATTATATAAATATTAAAAAAACTTTCATTTTTTTTCAGGGTAAATTAAAAGTTCGGTGTATTAGAATTGTAAGCGATAGAAATCGTAACAACTAACATCATATAATTATTAATTTAAATCAAAAAAAATGAAAAAGATTAGTTTAATTTTAAGCGTTGTATTTGCTCTTGCAATTGCATTTACAGGATGTAAAAAAGACACGAACTTAACGAAAGCGGATATTATCCCGCAAAATTTTAAAGTAGACATCCCGAATTCACTGACAAACACTGCCGTAAAGTCTGCTAAAGACGGTATATTGAACGGAAATGACATTTACGGACACCTTACAAATTTTATTGCTGTTGGTGACGGTGCTGCCGATATTGTTCAGGGAATTATGCGGGCAATCAGGCAATATGATTTGGACCAAGCCATGAGTTTTTCATATCAAAGTGATGAAGACGGAAGAACTAAAAATGTCGTTATCATTGAGAATTCTGAATTTGAAGGAACAACTTGGGAATATCAATTAACAATGACTGATGCGGATTCCGAAACGAATACTGACGGAGGAAAAGCCATGCAAATTTTTTGGAATAACAGTCCCGTAAAAGGAATTTCAATTTTGAAACCTTATAATATTAATCGCAGTGAGCAAGATGAATGGTCAGGAGAAAATACAATGTATCGTATTGATTACAGTGAAATTGATGCTGCTTATGATGCTACAATGAAAGTTTATATCTCCGGATTGGTATTACCGGATCCTACAATAGGTGATAACAAATTTGCTATGGAAACAATGAAAATGTTTGTCGGTAAAAAAGGTGATATTATAGATGTTTTCGGAAACTCAAATCACCCGAATGCGAATTTCTTTGATGAAAATACGGTAGGATTTAACTGGGCATTTGCAGCAGCAGGTGACGAAAGTAATGACAGAGCCGTTGCCGAAGTTGGTTTACCGCCGAGCAATTTAGATGAAACAAGCAGAACTGTTTTACTCGGAGATTTCTCAATTTATAATGTATTTCATGATGAATTAATTGAGCTTGGTTACCAAGAAGCTGATATTCAGGATTATCTCGTAAACACACAAGCACCGGGATATTTTAATAATGACGGATTTGTTGCTGCCGGACAAGCTCCTTCTGATGCTTATGCAAATGCAGAAGCTTCAATGAGTAATCTGACACCTTATAACCCTGTTTTAATTTCAAATTTAAGCATTCAATTTAAAAGCGATGATGCTTTATAATTAGTATTAGTAATTGTTTTTCTTAAAAATGAAAGTCGGTAATCTATTTGCCGGCTTTTTTTGTGATTAATAATTGACTATAAATTATATCTTTGCAGAATATTAAATACAATTTATCATGAAAACAAAATGCATTATTGTTGATGATGAACCTTTAGCAAGGAAAGTGATAAGAGCGCATTTACAAAATTTTGAAGAAGTTGAAATAGTTGCCGAATGCGGAAATGCTGTTGAAACTGACAGAGCACTAAGAGATAATTCCGTAGATTTAATTTTTTTAGATATTGAAATGCCGCAAATTTCAGGATTTGAATTTTTGAAATCGTTGACTAATCCTCCGAAGGTAATTATTGTAACAGCTTATCGAAATTATGCTTTAAAAGGGTATGAGTATGATATTGTTGATTATTTATTGAAACCTGTTTCATTTGATCGTTTTTACAAAGCAATGACGAAATTTTTTAAGCAATTAAAAGATACGGAAATAAAGGTTTTTGATGAAGGAGATACCGGCGGAAAACCGTTTATTTATTTTAATGAAGACAAAACCATCCATAAAGTTTATTTGAATGAAATTTTATATTTAGAAAGTTTTCGAGAATATATAAAAGTGCATACGCAGGATAAAGCAATTATGACAAAATTGCCGATAAGTAAGATTGAAGAAAAATTAAGAGACAGAGATTTTATCCGTATTCATAAATCCTATGTTATTTCCGTTAATAAAGTTAATTCATTTAATTCGAGAATTATTAATATCGGAGAATCAGAACTGCCCATCGGAAGAACGTATAAAGATGCTGTTATGAAGGTGTTGAAATTTGATCCTGATTTGCTGTAAAAAACAATGAAATTAGTAATGAAAAAAACGATAAAAAAAGCCATTCAAATTATTATTTTCTTTTCGGTCGGAATCGGAATTTTTTGGCTTGTATACAGAAAACAAGATATGACTGTGTTGAAAAATGCACTTTTGCATGCTGATTATTTTTGGATTTATGTTTCATTATTTTTGGGAATTCTAAGCCATATCAGCCGAGCAATGCGTTGGAATCTGTTGATATATCCTTTGGGTTATAAACCGAAAGTAATTAATTCCTTTTTTTCCGTAATGATAATGTATTTGTCAAACATGGCAATTCCTCGATCGGGTGAAATTGTTCGATGCGGTGTCTTGGGGAAAACGGAGAATATCCCTGTTTCAAAATTGCTGGGGACTGTATTTACGGAACGGATTATTGACTTTATTCTTTTATTTATTTTGCTTGCAATCGTTTTAATGACTCAAATGCATGTTGTTCTTGAAATGCTTGAGAAAAATCCTGAAATTAACTCAAATCTTAATAATTTACTTTCTTCAACGCCGATACTTGCAGGCATCTTTGTGCTTTTTATCGTATTATTATTTGTATTATATCGTTTCAAGCATAAGATTCAACATTTTAAAATCTATCAAAAATTAAGAGATCTTATAAAAGGATTTGCTGCCGGTATTAAAAGCATTTTAAAAATGGAAAGACGTTTTGAATTTATTGCACATTCCGTTTTTATTTGGGTGATGTATTTTATGATGATTTATATCGTTTTCAAAAGTTTTCATTTTACGGAAAATCTTAGTCTTTTATCGGGTTTAACGGTTTTTGTAATGTCGGCTTTCGGAATGGTTGCACCTTCGCCCGGCGGAATAGGCACTTGGCATTTTATGGTTATTCAAACCTTGATGATTTACGGTGTTACAAAATCGGACGCCGGAGCATTTGCTTTTGCTTCGCATGAATCAATGACAATAATGATGATTATTGTAGGTGTGTTATCAATTATACTTTTACCGATAGTAAACAAAAAATTTCAGAAAGTTTTATCAAAAGATTAAATTTAATTTTGAGTTTAAATAAATGTCTTTATCTTTGCAATCCTTTAAAAGTAAAGACCAACATTTACATAAAAATATATTGCGAGGTGGAGCAGTTGGTAGCTCGTCGGGCTCATAACCCGAAGGTCGTAGGTTCAAGTCCTGCCCTCGCTAC
>JAOZQB010000159.1 GCA_029932445.1 Bacteroidales bacterium
TTTATTTATGAAACTGCATTAGTCATTCACTTGTGTGTTAATAGTTTAGAATGGGTGTTTTATATGTTTTTTTTTAATTTTAAAGGTCAGATAGCCTGCCTGACGGCAGACAGAGAATATCCGCATGCCAATTTTATTTCTTATAGATTTTTACTTGCGAGCAATAATCATTCTCGGTTAGTGTGCTTTTTTAAGCTCATGGATATTTCATGTTCTGTTAATAAAAATTACGACTTCAGGATTGTCAAAGTTATCAATTAAAATTTCTTCAACACGTGCTTGCCAAAGTTTTCCGAATTCATCTTTTTCAGTATCACTTGCTTGACCGGAAATACTTTTTTGCATTAATCCCTGCATTTCAGGTTTAGGCGGAATAAACGGATTGTAAATGACTTCGACAGATTTACCTGTATCAATTCGAGTAAATCGTATAAGTCCTTCAATATCAACGTTAAAATCCATAAGCGAATGTCTGATATATTGACCCGCAATACCTTTAAAACCGGTTTCTTTTGTTGCTCCCGATATTTGACTGATAACATTTGAAATAACACCCGTAACACCTTCATCAACGGAATTTTTAAATTCAACTTTTATTTGTCCTCTGACCGGCAGACTGTCAGGGTATAACTTTTCAAGTGCTTTAGCACACATCATATAGGCACCTGCAACTGTAGGGCAACTGTGTCCGGCTGCTTTCACAATTTCCGGATAAGTATATTCAATGATGCCGTTATCAAAAGTTCCGAGAAATTCGGAAAGTTCGTCTTTTAGTTTTATTGTCTTTACTTGCTTGAAGAATTCGGGATATTTCATAATTCGTGTGTGTTTTTAATAATCAAACGTATGGCTGAGAATGACTTTTTTGCCGACTTTAGACAAGCTCAAGTTTTAGTACCGTAAAATTAATTTATAAATACAACTGAATAAATCCCTGAACCACTTTTCCTGTTTCTCTGTTAAGTTCCGAACCGTACATGCTGTGAGGAATTGAAAAAATCACAATAGTTACAAGCGATGCAATGATAACAGATAGTCTGTTTTCTTTTTTCATATTAAGCAAAAAAGCAATCAGCCAAGCTAAAAAAGCAATCAGGAGTTTATTATCTGTTAAATCCCATCCGTACGGAACACCTGCCCAATATTCAAGAAAAGCAAATTTCTGAACAATAGGCCCGAGTATCATTCCCCCTAAAAGCATCAGTATTAATGTGATTCCGGTATAGCGTTTAAATTGCGGAATTTTAAATGCAGCAAATAAACCGGTTACGTTTGCTAAGAACATTGCAAAGAAAATGAAAATAATATGCGGAATTAAAACATAAGGCGGTACGGCACCTTTAAATCTTATAACAATCGGTTCTTCTTTATAAAGTTCTTGTATTCCGTTTTTATCCGTTAATGAAATATAATACATGATTTTTCCGGCAGGTGCTTGGTGCGGAAGTTTTGCCGTTAATACAGTCTTTCCTTTTTCAGTTTCCGGCTTAAAAATATTTTCATTCCAATTTTCACCCTCTTTAGGCGGAAAGAGTTTCCAAAATATTTTCGCATTTACGGTTTTATCATCAATGTTAAGTGTAATTACAGCATCGTCATCACCGCCGTGCGAACGCAAAAGTTTTAACTTATAATCTTTTCCGTTTAAAGTTATTTCAGCTTTTTTAGGATAGGTAGGTCCCGTCATTTTTTGATATACTGCCGCAATTAAAGTAATAAGTAAACCGATAATCCATAATGTAATTCTTCTTTTCTTCATGTGTATTTGTTTATTATTTTTAATTATTACAGAGGAACATCTACATTCAAACTTATTTTTTTTCTGTCAAAGGATGTTCGTGCATTAATCATTATATTTGATATTAATAATATTTCATAAATTAAGATGCGAATGTATAAATATTTTTCTGAAGTCTGAATATATAAATTTAATTCTTTGACATTTTAAAATCCTTCAAATGTTTATTAGTCCCGATTACCATTTACAAACAACTTTGCTGACAGATTTTCTTTTTTGCAGAAAATTATGTGCTTCGGCTAAATCTTTTGCATCATAAACTTTTCCGATAAAGGGTTTAATTTCGCCCGAATTATACAAATCAACGACATCGCTCATACATTTTTTCAGAATATAAGGTTTAAAATCGCCGATTTGAAGCATATTAACGCCTATCAATGCTTGCGAGTTTCCGAAAAATTGTGTCGGACTGTATTTTCCGAAACCGAATAAGATTTTTAATTGACGATACAGACTTTTTTTATCACTGTCGCCGGCAATTTGTGCAGCACCGTACATAGCAAGTCTTCCGCCGGGAGCAAGAAGTTTTAATCCTTTTTTTACGTAATTTCCGCCGATTGAGTCGAAAATTGCATCCATGCTTTTCTCTCCTTTTTGAGCTTTGATGTATTCGTAAAAATCTTGTTTCCTGTAATTTATCGGAAAATCAACACCATTATTTTTAATGTATTCCAATTTTTCATCCGAACCGGCAGTTCCGTAAACAATACATCCTTTTCTTTTGGCAAGTTGTGTTAATGCCGTTCCCACTCCGCCGGCTGCTGCTTGTATTAATACATGTTCACCTTTTTGTAAATTCATACTGAATTCTGCTGCGTAATATGCCGTAGAATATTGGGTTGCCAAAGCAGTAGCAACAGTGGCATCGGTATTATCTTTTATAGGAACAACACCGCTTTGATTTGTATTTACATGTGTGGCATATCCGCCGAAGCGCGTTAATGCGGTCACTCTTTGCCCGATTTCAATATCTTTAACATTTGCTCCTTTTTTAATCACTTTTCCGGCAACATCATAACCGATAACCGTAGGTAAAGGCGGGCATGCCTTATAATAACCGAGACGTGCCATGACATCGGCAAAGTTTAATCCGAATGCTTCAACTTCAATGCTTACTTCATCGGCTTTCGGTTCCGACAAATTAATATCTCTTAATTCAAATGCGTTGTTCGAATTTCCGTTTTTTACTAAATAATATGCTTTCATATTCTTCTTTTTTTTAAAAATACAAATCTAAAATGTATTTAATGAAATCAAAAATTACTATTAACTTTTAAAATTAATTCTGAAATAAGGAATAAAAAACTATATGTTTTATATTTTTGCTGATATTGATTTTAAAAAAATAATACTTATGGGACTTTTTGAACAAATAAACAAAGATATAATAGCAGCTATGAAAGCTAAAGAAGCTGATAAATTAACAGCTTTACGAGCCGTAAAATCGGAATTATTGCTTTTAAAAACATCTGCCGGCGGAAAAGATGAAATATCGAAAGATGAAGGTATTAAAGTTTTACTGAAAATGGTAAAACAAAGAAAAGATTCCGCAGAAATATACAAAACTCAAAACAGAGATGATTTGTATGAAAAAGAAATGACGGAAGCCGGTTATATTCAAGCATATTTACCTAAGCAAATGACTGATGAAGAATTAACTGCGGCAGTTTCAGAAATAATTAAAAAAACAGGTGCCGAAAGTATGAAAGATATGGGAAAAGTTATGGGAACGGCATCAAAAGAGCTTGGCGGAAAAGCAGAAGGAAAGTTAATTGCTGCAAAAGTTAAAGAATTACTTTCAAAATAATTTTCATTTAATTCATGTTTTAATCTTGAAAATTAAAATTCTGATATCGTTTATTATTTTGTTTGTTTCAATACAAACAACTGTTGCACAACTGTATAATTACAAACAATATACTGTTGCCGACGGATTTCCGCAATCCAATGCCGATGATATTTTTCAGGATAAAGACGGTTACATTTGGTTTGCTACACAAAACGGTGCGGCACGATTCGACGGGTTTAATTATTTCTTGATTGATAAATATAAAGGACTCAACAGTAATAATGTTACAGATATAAATCAGGATTCGGAAGGAAATTTTTGGTTTTCAACAAAAGACGGGCTTACAAAATATGTAAATGATTCTTGTATTAATTATACTGTTGAAGATGGTTTATTTTCAAATATTGTAAGAAATACATTTGAATTATCAGACGGAAGGATTATTATTTGTTCAACTTCAGGATCAAGTATTTATGAAAATAATGAAATAAAAAAACTTCATTTAAAAGATGTTCCTAATTATTTTATAAAAACACATAACGGTGAGATTTGGTGTATAAGTAATACAAATATTTATAAATTTGAGAATGATACATTACATAAAATTGAATATAATATAAAAAAAATAAAATTGCATTATTTGGTTGAAGACAGAGACTCTGCATTATGGATTTCATCAGATAACGGGATTTATAAAATTGCTCATAACAGGGTATCGCATTTATCTGTTAATGACGGGCTTATAAGCGATGATGTAAGAGCATTATTAATTGATTCAGATAATAATTTATGGTATGCGTCTGAGCGAAAAGGTTGCGGAAAATATTTTAACGGTAAATTTTATAATCTTACTGCCGAAACAGGGATGACCAATACTGCTGTTTTATCATTGTTTGAAGACAAAGAAAAAAATATTTGGATTGGCGGCAGAAACGGTGCAACAATGATTAATCCCAGAATTCCGTTTATTCAATTTGAAAATTTATCATCATATAAGAATGAGATTGTTATGGGTATTTCCGAAGATAAATACGAACATCTTTGGTTTTGTACATACGGCTCCGGATTATCTGAATACGACGGTAAAACATTTAAAAATCACAATAAAAGTAACGGAGCTTACGATAATCATTTTTTTGATGTTGAAACAGATGAAAAAGGGAATCTTTGGTTGGCAACAGGAAATAACGGAATTCTGATTTATAATTATAAAAAATTTAAACGTATTTCGGATGTTGAAGGTAAAAAAATTACTTCCAGAGTATTAACCATTTTTAAGGATTCTGAAAAAAATTTGTGGTTTGGAACTAATGGTGAAGGTGTTATAAAATTTAACGGTAATAAACTCACTCGGTTTAATGACTTGAAAGCAAAAAATATATTAACAATTAATGAAGATAATGCAGGTAATATTTGGTTCGGGACTTTAAATGAAGGTATTTTTATGTTTAACGGAGATATTATTCAACGAATTGATAATAATAATTCAATTATTTCCGGAGAAATCAGATCTATTGCCAATATCAAAGGCAACCTCTGGTTCGGGACGGCTTCCGAAGGAATTTATACTTTGAAAAAAAATAATACAGGGTTTACTCAACACTATTACAATAAATCCACGGGACTTAATTCAGATAATATTTATTTACTTTTTGTTGACTCAAAAGATAATTTATGGTGCGGAACGGAAAAAGGTGTAGACAGAATTCAATTTGATAAAAACGGAAATATCAATAACATTAAGAATTATACAAAAAATGAAGGTTTCCTGGGTGTTGAAACAGATTTAAACGGTGCATATGAAGATAAAAACGGAAATATTTGGTTCGGAACCATATTCGGAGCATTAAAATTTCTTCCGAATATAACGGATAAAAATATCATTGAACCGACAACATATATAAAAAATATTAAATTAAATTTTAAAGATTTTGATTGGTCAAATTATTGTGATTCATTTACCGATAAAGGATTACCGATAAATTTAATATTACCGCACGATATGAACCATTTAACGATTGAGTTTATCAGTTTGTGTTATTCTAATCCTCAAAAAGTAAAGTATAAATATCGTTTGAAGGGGCAAAATAAAAATTGGTCTCCTGCTGTCAGTGATCATAAAGTTGTTTTTTCAAATATTGCTCCCGGTAACTATACTTTTGAAGTAAAAGCATCAAATGACAGCGGTGTTTGGAATTCCGAACCCGTATGTTTTTCATTCACGATAAAACCTCCCGTATGGGAAGAACTATGGTTCAAAACAATCGGCTTACTGCTTATCTTGATTCTTGCTTATTTAATATTTGATTACAGAAATCGTTCTTTAAAGAAAACTAAAAATAAATTGGAAATAAAAGTTTCCGAAAGAACTGTTGAACTTAAAAAACAAAAAGAAAAAGTTGAAAATGTTAATTTAAAAATTACGGACAGTATTAATTATGCAGGAAAAATACAAAGTGCAATGATGCCGGCAGAGGAAATGTTTATAAATAATTTTTCTGACAGTTTCGTCCTCTATAAACCAAAGGATATTGTCAGCGGAGATTTTTATTGGGCAAAAGAAGTTCGAAGAGGCTACGATTCTTATATTGTAATTGTTGCAGCTGATTCTACCGGACACGGAATCCCGGGTGCTTTAGTAAGTATGCTGGGAATGTCATTGTTAAACGAAATTGTACGTAAAGAAGAAATTCAAAGAGCAAATATGGTTTTAGAAGAACTGCGTAAGGAAATAAAATCTTCTTTAAGACAAAAAGGTGCCTTTGATGATCAAACCGAAGGAATTGATATGGCAGTAATTATTATTAACAAACATACAAAAGAATTACAATATTCCGGTGCGAATAATCCCTTGTATATCATCCGAAATGATGAAATTATTATATTAACTCCTACAATAAATCCGGTCGGAATTTTCTTAAAAGAATTGCCTTTTAAAAATAATGTGTTTCAACTACATGCGGATGATGTTCTTTATTTATTTTCTGACGGCTATGAAGATCAATTTAACGGAAAAACCGGCAAGAAATTTAAACTTAAACAGTTCAGAGAATTACTTTTATCTGTTCATAAAAAAACGGGTCAGGAACAAAAACAAATATTAGAAGACACTTTTCTTGAATGGAAAGGTAATTATGAACAAATTGATGATGTTTTGGTGATGGGACTGAAAATATAATTA
>JAOZQB010000160.1 GCA_029932445.1 Bacteroidales bacterium
ATAAAATTACTCAATATTTGCAATTTCGATTACTTTATAAATAGTATCGTCGGCATCCTTGACGGGATGATAGATACTCGAAATTTTAAGCATTTTATCATTGATTTTTATGACTTGTGTATATTCTTTTGTTTTACCGTTTCTTAAATCATCCCAGAATTTTTTGAATGATTCAGGATTTTGAGCTTCCGCATCGAAGCTTCCCTGAACTTTTCCTATGATATCATTTTTGTCTTTTTGTAAAATTTTAAGATAATTATCATTGATATCCGTAATTCTTCCCAACATATCAAATTCAGCAATGTTTAATGAATTCTTTAATGTCGATAAGATATTGTTTGCTTCGGCTAATTTATGATTTAACCCGTCTGTTACGGCTTGCATTTCCTCAATATTTTGTCTTATTTCTTCTTCTTGTGATGCCGATTGTTCCGATTTAATTTTTGTTTCTCTAAGAAGTTCAGCCGTTCGGGTATTTATTTTTACCATCGAAATGGCTGATGCAATACTTTCACTCACCTGTTCAATTAGTTTTATTTTATATTCATCAAGCGATTTAAAAGATGCAAGTTCAACAACACCGTATACTTCTTCATGAAAAATAAGAGGAACAATTAATAAGGTTTTTGGTTTTTCGTTACCCAAACCGGAAGTAATATTTAAATATTTATCCGGAATTTTTGTCATAAAAATAGTTTCCCGTTCTAAAATACTTCTGCCGACTAATCCGACACCGTAGGGGATACGTTTTTTTAGCATTTTTCTGCGGTCGTATGCATAACTTGCAAGTAATTCGATATATTTTTCATTATTTTCATCTTCGTTAATTACAAAGATACCGCCTTGGTCAGATTCTATATAATTTACTAATTTACTGATAATTGCATAAGATAATTCTTCAAGGTTATCGGAATAATCTCTGATGATTTCAGCAAAAAGTGCAGAACCTTTAGTAATCCAATTTTGAATTTCATCTTCTCTTTTCCTTTTTTCTTCTTCTTCTTTTGAATGTTTGATGTTTTTAGCAAGTTCAACGGTTAAATTTCCTATTTTATCATTTGCACTTACCGGTTTATAATTAAAAGTAATATTTCCCCGGTATATTTGTTCAATATAATTTGCCGTTTTATCTAAATTACTGTTAAGCATATTCAGTGAAAAATTAATATCGGAAATCTCATCTCCCGTTGTAGTCTCAAGTTCCGCTATTTTTTTTAAATCACCATGTGCCGTTGCAGATATAACAATTCCGGTTTGATTAAGGCGGTTCATTATTTTATTAAAGAAAACCCAAAATAAGATTAAGCTTAACAAAATAAGAACAGAAATTATTTGAATAATTCTAGTATTTAAGTTTGACAGAAAAGTAATTTTTTTGTTATATTGTGAAACCGTTGCCGAAATCCATTTTATATCACCGGATTTAACAGATATTTGATTGACGGAAGAAAGATATAAAGCTTTATCCGAATAAAACGAAAAATTCAGCTTCTTTTGTGAGTTGAAATTAATACGATTCCTTTCAAAAGCATCAATAAAATCATCTTTAATAAAATCAATTTTAGGACTTCCGATAAAATCATTATTCTCTGTTAGAATAAAGTTTAATTGATTTTTTTCGGTATTTTTTTTACCGTAATCATTCAATGCTTCTTCTAAATTAATATCAATACTGCAAACTCCGGCAGTAATAAAATTGATTTTTAAAGGGATTGATAAGGTAATAATATTATTTTTTTGATGATTCATATTGATAAACACTTCTTTTTCACCTATTTCCGCTTTATTCAATAATGTTTTATAAAATAAATCTTTACTGCCTAAAGATCTGATTTTTGATGAAATTTTTTGTTTATCTTTTGAAATTTTAAATAGTTTGGGATCTTCAGAAGTATTAATATCCGAAATAATAAACCAAACAGAAGTGTATTCATGATTTTGAATTAATATATCTTTAAGTAGTTTTTCTGTTTGTTTTTTGTTTGTTGAAAAATTTGCTTTATTTTGACTTATAGCACTTTCAAGGGTTTTAAGGATTCCGATATCTGCTTTTAATTTATTATAAATATAAAGTGAAAAATTATCGGAAGAACTTGAAATTTTTTCAAACTCATTTTTTTTATTATATGAAGTGATTTGAGAATTAATAATAAACCAAGATACTCCGGATAAAATAAAAACAGGAATGAGGATGAAATAAACAAACTTTTTCTTTAAAGACATTTTAAATAAAATTTATATACAATTCAGATATTAATATAAAGAGTGTATTATCTTTAGCATCTTAACACAAAAATACGGTTTAATTTTTAATCAACAAATAATTAATTATTGATTTAAGCGTTTTATCAATGAATTTTAAACTTTTAGCCTTTAATTTTTAAAGTATGACTTTTTTTTCTTTAATTTGTAATTCAGATTTTTAAAAAAACATATTATGAACAGAAAAATATTTTTTTTAATTTTATTCCTCGGGATTTCAACTTGGTTCTTGAGCAGTTGTAAATCCGGAGAAAGTGCGGATAACGATGAACTTGCCGGAGAAACTATCGATTCTGCCGATATCCGTGAAGAAATTCTCATTTCAATGTTGGCACCCTCTGATATGGCTGTTATGTTGATTGATAATCCGGCTTTGAGTTTCAATAAAGAAATTATTAACCCGAGTTCAAACTTTGATAAATATAATACAAACTCAAAAATTGCCTTGAATATTGGTGTTTATACAGCAGATTTAAGTTATGCAAGCCTTTTTGAACAAGAACAAATTACCTATGATTACTTGGATATCGTAAAGGATATGTCTGAAGAAATAGGAATCAGTCAATCAATTGAGAAACGTCATCTTGATATGATAAAAAACAGTAAGTTGGATAAAAATGACATGATGAAGATCATCAACGAATCTTTTATGAATACCGATGCTTATTTACGTGAAAACAATCGCCAAAAGGTCATAACAATGATTTTAATCGGCGGATGGGTAGAAGCGCAATACATTGCCGTTTCATTATCAAAAGATTCACCTGATACAAACAGCCAATTAACAGAAAGTATTTTAGCGCAAAAGATTTCTTTGGAATTGATGAATAAGGCATTGGAAAATGTTGCCGGTGATAAAACTTTGATGCCTTTAAAAGCTGATATCGATAAAATATATAAAGCATATTTGATAATGGAGGATAACATGAATGATGAAAATTTTAAAGAATTCTGTCTTTTAATCAGACAAGTCCGAAATAATTATGTTGTTTAAAAATTAATCTTGTAAAAATGAATTTAAAACTTAAACATATTATTGTAGCGGCATTACTTGTTTTTTTATCTTTCTCATCAGCTAATGCCCAATGTATTGATTTAGTAAAAACAAAAGGTTTTACATATTTGGATACAAGTAAATATATTCCTGAAGCTCGTTTTAATTCATTGCCCTTAAGAGAAGGTGATGATGTTGATATTTATAAATCGTTTTTCAAAGGACGTAATTACAGAATTGTTGTTGTAGGTGCTGAAAATATGCCGAAATTAAATTTTAAGGTTACGAATTTTCAAAGACAAGTATTATACGATAGCAATATTACAAAAGAAGAAAGCTGGGATTTTATTTCAGATAAAAATCAAAATTTAATTATTTCGGTTGAAGTTCCCAAAGCTGAGAAAGATAAAAAACCGCAAAGCGGATGTATTGCCGTTGTTATTGGTTTTGCATATTAAGAAGAAGATATCCGGAAAAACTACAAAACCTGCATGATTTTCCATAATCTGTTGAATTCTTTTAGGTATGTCTTTGCAACATCCTTATTGTCAGTCACTAAAATATTTTCATAATTTTTAGTCTCTGCACTTCGAGTCCAATTGTAACTTCCCGTTATGGTTATTGTATCATCAATGACGGCAAATTTATGATGCATGTGGGCATGCGTTGTATCTAACTTTACATCAATTCCTAAATTTGCAATATATTCAATATCATTTCCGAGATCAAAGCGTTTATCATTATCCGATATGATTTTTATGTCAACACCGTTTAGTTGCATTTCTTTTATTGCATCAACAATACGATTATCACTTATTGTAAATACGCAGATCCGTGCTCTTCGCTTAGCTTTTCGCAGTGTCTCCGTAATTGCATTTAAGCAATCTGTTCCGGGACTGAAATATATTTTTGTCATTTTTTTTAAATGGAGATAAAATAACTATTTATTACAAAAGTAGAATTTTTACAGGAATAATATGCTTGCGGTTTTAATCTTTTTTAATACCGCCGGAAATTTTTGTAAAATTCTAATTCATTGTTATCACCGCCGGATAAATTTATGTCATTAAAAATTGTCGGGTTTCAAAATTTTATGTAATTTCGTCAAATTGCTTATACAAAATATTATATTCTAAAAATTTATGAAAAAGATATTATACCTTCTGTTAATTTTCAGCCCGATTATAGGATTCTCTCAAAATCCCGTTGACAGTTTAATACAAGTTGCCGAAAAATCATCTGTTGATACCGTAAAATCTCAAGTTTATAATGAAGTTGCAAATGCCTTAAAAGGAAGAGATAATAAACAAGCTATGTATTATGCTGAAAAATCACTTCTTTTCGGGCAAAAATCCGATTATCTTAAAGGCATTGCAAGTGTTTATAAAACTATGGGAATTATAAATTTCTTTAAAGGTGAATTAGACAGTGCTTTTTTATATTTCGATAAAAGTTTAAAAACATATGAAGAATTAGGGGATAAAAAGGGAGTGGCAGCAAGTTATGTAAATATCGGTATTTTAAAGAAAAATATCGGAGAAATTAAAGATGCGGGAGACAGTTATCAAAAAGCACTTGAAACTTACAGGGAAATTGATGATAATGAGGGAATTGCAAAAACATATTTGAATCTCGGTAATTTATTTAAGTTACAAGGTGATATGAAAACAGCTTTAGATAATTATTATAAAAGTTTAAAGTTTTATGAAGAAGTCGGAAATAAGCATAGTATTGCTCAGTTATATCAAAATATCGGAATTGTTTACGGAGAACTTAATGATTCATCAAAAGCAATTGAAAATTTTGAGAATGCATTAAATATTTTTAAGGAAATAAAGGATTTGAAAGGAATTGCCGAAGTAAATAACAACATCGGAAATACTTATTTGGAAGGTAATGATTTTAAATTGGCAATTTCATACTTTGAAAAATCGATACAACTTTTTAAGGAAATAGGGTACACACCCATGGTTGCCAGACTATATTATAATTTAGGTGATGCAAATAATAATCTTAAAAATTATTCTGAAGCAAAAGATTATTTTGATAAAAGTTTTGAAATATATCAAACAATCGGTTATGCAGCCGGTATGGCTTTGTGTTACAACGGTTTCGGAGAATATTTTTATAATATAGGTAATTATAATAAAGCTGCGGAGAATCTTGAAAAAGCGAAAGATCTTTCTTTAGGAGTTGATTTAAGAACATTAAGCGATGCTGTTGAATGGTTAAGTAAAACATACGCAAAAACCGGTGATTATAAAAATGCATATGAAAATCATGTCTTATTTAAAAATTATAATGACAGTATATTTAATTATAATAATGACAAAGCAATTACGGCTTTAAGTATGCAATATGAATTTGATAAGAAAGAAAAAATTCGTGAAATTGAAGAAAAGAAAAAAGCAGCTCTTCAAGCAGAGAAAGATAAGAGAGATGAAATTGTGAAGTTTTGGCTGATGGCCGTTATTTTGTTAATGTTATTAATTGCAATAATTCTGGTAAGAAACTACAGACGAAAAGTAAAAGCAAATAATTTGTTGCGAGCACAAAAAGAGGAAATTGAGCATCAAAAAATTGAATTGGAACAGAGAAATGAAGAAATTCAAGCACAAAGAGATGAAATTGAAGATAAGAATGTTTTAATTACCGATCAACGCGATATTGCCTTGAAACAAAAACAAGAAATTACGGACAGTATTCAATATGCACAACGTATTCAAGAAGCTGTTTTGCCTGATAAACAGTTATTTGTAAATGATATAAATGATTATTTTATTCTGTTTAAACCGAAAGATATTGTAAGCGGTGATTTTTATTGGATGACAAAAATTGAAGGGAAATTAATTGTTGTTGCAGCCGATTGTACCGGTCACGGAGTTCCCGGAGCTTTTATGAGTATGTTAGGCGTAACTTTCTTAAATGAAATTGTAAATAAAGACAGGGTTCTTCAAGCAAATGAAATTTTGAATCGCTTAAGAAATAAAGTGATTGAATCATTACATCAAAAAGACCGAGAAACTAAAGACGGAATGGATATCTCACTGGCAGTTATCGATCCTGTTAAAAATGAACTTCAATATGCAGGTGCATATAATTCGTTATATTTAATAAATTCAAACAATGGAGATAAGCAAATTGAAAAAATTGCTGCCGACAGAATGCCTATCGGAATTCATCTGAAAATGGATAAAGAATTTACCAACCATGTGATTCACTATAAAAAAGACGATGTTGTTTTTATGTTCTCTGACGGTTATATGGATCAATTCGGCGGTGAAAAGGGAAGAAAATTAAAATCAAAACGCTTTCAGGAATTACTGTTGACGGTTCATGAAAAACCCATGGCAGAACAACGAAAAATTTTAGACAGCTTCCTTGCTAAATGGAAAGGAGAACTCGAACAATTGGATGATATTTTGATTATCGGTTTAAAATTATAAATTTTATTTTCAATTATTAAGTTAAAACTCTGCAATTTCATACAGTTA
>JAOZQB010000018.1 GCA_029932445.1 Bacteroidales bacterium
CTTTTTTAATTCATTCTTAATCTCATCAATTGTATCGCAAACAGACAAAATTAGGTTTTTTAATTTTCCTTTTTCTACTAAATCCTGAATGTAAGTATAAACAGGCGTTTCTTCAGTCCAAAATTTCTTATTAAGGAAAATCATAGGGCTGGCATAACCGAAACTCAGATAGTGATTTTGCGTAATTTCCTGAAACACTTCCTGAATGGTTCCGGCACTTCCGGGGGAGAAAATAATTCCGCCTTTGGCAATGGTCAACAAACCGTCTTCGCGTACACTGTTGGCAAAATATTTGGCAATTTTTGAAGCAAAGGGTGTGGGTGGTTCGTGTCCGTAAAGCCAAGTGGGAATTCCGAGACTTTCATATTCTTCACTATTCGGGTAGTTTTCAATAACTTGCATAGCTGTATCCATCCACCGTTTATCTTTGTATATAGGTGCGGTGTCAAGTATTTTAAAAGCATTTTTTAAATCGTCCGAACTTCTGCCGGCAAACCAAGCACCTACGTGTGTTGCTTCCATAGCTCCGGGTCCGCCGCCGGAAGTCATTAAATAACCGGTTTCGGTAAGTTGTTTTGATAATTTTACAACCATTTTATAATCAGCCGTATTTCGTGCCAAACTGTGCCCGCCCATAACGGCAACTACTTTCTTTTCGTCATATCGTTCTAAGAAATTATACAAAGCATCCGTAATTGAGTGGTCGTGCAGGCGGCGTGCAAGGGTTTCTTTGATGCTGTCGGCTTCTTTGCCTGTTTTTATAAAATGATTGTAAACAATTTTGTCGAATGTTTGCTCGTATGTTTCCGGTTTTCCGAGCTCGTATTCGCCGTATAAATCAAATCTGTCATACAGTCGGTTAGGGTAGATGTTGTAAGGAACTTCCAGCTTCGGAAAGATGTAATTTTCTTCTTCGATATGATGTTTTATTTTCTCGTTCATTTTGCAACCGAGAAACAGGCAGTTACTGAAATAGAAACGGGATACATCTTCTTCAAATTCCGTTAAATCAACATCCTGAAAAGCAACTTTGTCAATAATGTCACCGGGTTTACGAAATAAATGTTTGAGTTCTTTTTGAGTTTCTATTTCGGCGTATTTCATAATTACAGTTAAAAGTATAAAGGTAAAAGTTTAAAGTTTATCGAACAAAGTAAAATAACTAAATAATAAGTATTTATATCATAAAGTTAAGTTTATGTTTAATGAATTTTATTCGGAAGCAGGCCGGAAATGTAATGTGCCGACTAATCATTTTGGTAATATTATGCAATTATATATAAATCAATACGATACTTTCTTTTTGAGTTTCGATTTCGGCATATTTCATATTCCCCAGAATGAAATATTAACACTGATATTTAATAAAGCATAAATTATACCGCCTACTGCCGCTAAAGGAGATAGTAACTCTATAATACTTATAACCAAACCGATAATTGCAAATGCTTTACCTCTGTGTTTGTCTTTATTTGCCTTAAAGTTTCTTAAACTTGTTAAACTGTTTTTTAAAGAAATGAAGCCGGCAGTAAATAAAATTCCTCCCATTATTAAAATTCCTAATAAAAAGAAATCGTAAACAAATGATAAAGGTAAAATAACGGCACCTGCCAATAATAAACCCGATACAGCATAAATGAAACTTTTTAAAGCGTATTTTTCTATTTTAGGTTTATTATCAAATTTTTTGAAGAATGATTTTATATTATGAAATTTTTTGATTTTCGGATGAGCTTTTTTTTCTTGTGTTATTTTTAATAAAAGCGTATTTTTTTCAGAACAGTTCGGTTTAGCATTTATTGATATTTCATTATTTTTTGTTGTAAAATATTTATCTGTTTCTGTACCGAACAGATTTACAGATGTATACAGAAATATTAACAAAACGGACAGAAATTTTAATTTTCTCATTTTTCTATGTTTTTAATTACAAATTTACAAAATTGAAATGTAAAATATCAAAACATATCCGGATTTTTTAATATGTCCACTTTTTTGTATAAGAATTAAACGGACTGATACCGATTTTTAAAGTGATATTCGGATTTGAAAGGGTGTTATCGGCTGTTACGCCGTATATTCCGAGACGAAACAATTGTTGTTTTATGCGTATCACACGTTCGATACCGACAAACATTTCAAAATGATAAAAATGTTCTGCAGGAATACTCATGGTTCCGGCTCCGCCTGCCAGCGAAATTTTCAACAAGCTGATTATCGGTATCTTATTAAGAATACTTCCGTTAAAATGATGAATGTAATTGGCTTGTAAAAATTCATTATTCGTATTTAATGTCGGTCCTAACAGTTGAAATGATTTTAAGGGGTCGGAAAAAAAGTAAATATCCGAACCTCTGAAATATTTGTATTCTAATAGTCGTAAATTATTTTTATTGGAAAAAAATCCCGCTGATACCTGCCAACGCGAAGAACCGAAACGTGCCAATTGATGTTCGGCATGAGCACTGAGTTCAAAATAATCAAAATTAACTTCGCTGTTGAAAATATCCGGAATACCTTTTCTATACGTGAATGATATTTCAGGATAATCTTTACCTATGATAACTTTTTTATTGCCTTTAATCAGGAATTTTTGCTTTAATCTGTATTGCAATTTAAGCTTTAGTTCAGTTTTTATATATTCCTCAAAATCAACAGGTTCATTTAGGTTTCTAAAAACAAATTCAGACCATTTTGAAAGATGCAGATTGTTAATCGGATTTTGATCGGAATATAATAAAGATAATTCGGCATATAATCCGTTAAAAATTTCAATTCGTTGCCTTATTCGGATCGATTTTGTATTTACATAATTACTTCGGCTGAATGTTTGTTCTATAGATGCGTAATTATTTATCATTTCATAGGTATTCCCTACATCAATATAGGTACGAATAAATTTCTTGGGATAATAGGTTAATCCGATACCTATTGATCCTTTCAGATCATTGTTATTGAAACCGTAATCGACAGATTCTTTGGTTTCAAGCAACATGGCATTTTTAAATTCTTTATTAACATAAAAAGGGAATTTATGTCGGTATCCGCCGATTCCGAAAGGAACAATTTGTTCTAAAATTCCGCCGATTCTGAATTCGGTTCCCGTATAATGATTTTTATGTCCCCAACCGGCAATCGGTGTGTACCAATACAAACGATTAAAAATTGAATCCTGCTTATCAAGAAAATCATTGCTTTTATAATATGTATTAAGACTGTCGGTTTTTGAAATAAATTTAAGTTCTTCCGGTTTCAAAGAAAGCAAACGGTTTTCAGTCCAATAAACAGAATCTTTATCAAAAGCATCTTCATTGAAAACTTTTATCTCATTATTAAAGATTGTCTTATTAAGCTCATTGTTAACAAGATAATTTTGATATTTGATTTTTGTTTCACCGAGAATTGTTTTTTTCCCTTCTTTTACGGTATAAATGATATTTAGTTTTACGGGCAAAAAAATACCTGTTTCAATTTGCATGTAATTGACAATAACCCTGAAATTATCATACATCATCAGGGCATTTTCGTTAATTGATAAATCAGCTGCGGTAAGTGCCCAAGTGCTGTCTTCAATAAAAATATTTCCGTAGAATAAGGCATCGTTTTTTGTAATCGGACGTATTTTTATTTTGTATATTTTCTTTCCGTTTTCAGTGAAACTTTCAATATATGTATATTTATAACTTAAAGCACTTCCGGCAGCAATCGGAGATTTTGAAGGTTGATTGCAGAGTTCGGGTATATCAAGCAAATTCTTATAAAAATTTAGTGTATTTGCTATATTGTCTGTATCGAACAAGTATGGATTTTTGGCGGAATATTGTTTGGGGGCAATTTCTTCGTCCTCAATACCGGCTTGAACCGTAATTGATTGTCCCGGCGGTTTTTGTTCCGAAAAATCATGATATGCTTTAATAACTTCCTTATAATGATTGGGTTGTTTATAATATACTTCGGCAATGTATTCGATTAAATTTAATTTATCTTTTTTCAGTACGGTATTAAGGTCTTGTTTTTTTTCAGAAACTGTTACCGTTACTTTTGTAGTATCATAATCTTTAATTTTTATCGTATCTTTTGAGTGATACTCTTTTTCGAAAGAAGTTTTTGCATAAACTTCACATTGATAATTCTTTACTGCATTCAAATAATCTTTTCGTTTAGCACGAACATTTTTCATTATCGACTTAGCTCTGTCAACTTTATCGGCAATAATTTCAACTTCATCAATGGCGGAAACAGCTCTTGTTAATTTAACATCAAGTTTCAGATGTTGATTTTTGTTTAATATTACGACTTTTTCAAATTTTTCATATCCGAGAAATGAGTAGATTAAGGTATAAGTTCCGGCTTTTAATTCCAGAAAATATTTTCCCTCAAAATTTGCTGAAACACCTGTGGTAGAGTTCTTTACAAAAACAGAGGCGAAGGGCAGGGGAGTACCTGTTTCATCGGTAAGGGTGCCGAAAACAACGGCTGAATCAGCAGTAATTGAATTTAAAATTAAGATTAAAAATAAATACAATTTTATAAATTTCATTACGACAGATTAGCATTCAGCTTAAAAACGAATAAAGCGTTCTTTTGTTACATAAAAATTGTTCAGAAAGTGAATAAATCCGTTTTCAGCTGATAATTTTTCAGAGCTTCAGATAATTCAGGGCAAGTTTTTTTAAATAAATTCGACATAGAATTTATATTTTGTTCTGCAAGTTTAACCTTTGAAACAACAGACAATTTAATTTCTGTATTTTTGTGAATCTTTTTGTTTGTTTTCGTAAAGAGAACCGCAGCCATTTTCGAATTTGGATTTAACAGACCTTTTAATTTAAGATTATGTTGATTAAATGCCTTTTCCCATAAATCGTTCGAATATCCGTAATGTGTACAATTTAAACTTGCGTATAAATCATTTTCCGGATTATTAAGTTTGTTTATTGCCAAACCTACATATTTTGAAATAAGATTGAATGTTTCTTCTCCTTTCGGGTCTTTTTCTATATATTCTTGCAGCTCCGGACATGCTTGTGAAACAATCCTATCCTTATTAAACTTTCTGTTAACTAATAATTTACCGTAAGTATTTCCGTTTATGGTTGTTTTTGTTCCGAATATGATAACATTTGAATTGTTATTCTTTCTTAAATTTTCATCAATTAAATTTACACCGTAATCGACGATTGTAATAACTTTAGTATCCGTATTTTTTGAGAATTCAGTTTTGTTATATAAAACGGATAAAGTATTGCAGGCAACAAAAATATAATCAGGTTTAAAATTTTTCTCAATTCCGTTTAAAGCTTCATTGAAAATACGTATTTTTTCATTTCTGTCAGTCAGTCGATTGTAACCGGAATTTGCATCAAAAAGCGCATTTGCAAAAATGATATCGACTTTATCATATATTTTTGTGTCATTAATTTTATGATAAATATCTTCTGCAACGGATAAACCGCCTAATCCTGAATCAGTTACAATAATTTTTATAGTTTTCTCAGAATCTGATATTTTCATGGTATCATTTTTTTCGGAAGTTTGTGAACATCCCAATATTTCAACAAACATAATCATTATAATTGCAGGGATAATGGTTTTATATTTCATAAAAATATTTTAAAATCAGATTAATTTATTTCACTTTCCTCACCACATCAATCACCGTTCCGTCAACCCATTTTATAGCGGCGATAATTTCATCCGTAAATTCGGGTCTTTTCGGTTTCCCGCATATTTGTTCAGCTTCGTCCTTCAATTCTTGAATGGTTTTTATCGGTAAACCGGAATTCTTACTTGCTTCAATCAAATCTTTTCGTAAAGGATTTATCGCAATACCTCTTTCAGTTACAATAACATCAATCAATTCGCCCGGTCCGGTTAAAGTTGTAACTTCATCCGTAATAACGGGAATTCGATTTCGGAATAAGGGTATCGGTAAAATAACCGTTTTACTGAATAAGCAATTTTGCCACCCGCCGATACCGTGCATCAGCATACCGTCGGAATGGGTTACCACATTTCCGTTAAAATTGACATCCACTTCGGTTGCTCCGAGAATAACAACATCAACCATTCCGGCAAAATTACCTTTGCTGTGATAATTATAACTTGTAAACGGGCTTGTCCAAGTATGGTTCGTATTTTCACGCATCGAACGTACGCCTTCTAAATCAAATGTTTGTCCGTCAAGAATATAATCAATCAAACCTTCTTCAAGCATTTCTACAAGATATTTGTTGCTGCCTCCTCTGGCAAATCGTGCTTTTATGCCTTTACTTTTCATAATATCACCAAAATATTTGCTGACGGCAAGAGATGTTCCGCCGGCACCCGTTTGAAACGAGAAACCGTCTTTTATGATACCGGTTACTTCGCAAAATCTTGCAGTCATTTCGGCAAGTAATAATCGATCGGGACTTTTGGTAATTTGTGTTGTTCCGGAAACTATCTTATCCGGATCACCTGCTTTATCAACTTTTACGGTATAATCAACATAATTTCCTTGAATTTGCCAAGGCACACACGGAAAGGGCACCATATTATCCGTAACAACGATGACTTTATCTGCATATTGACTGTCGGCAAGAGCAAATCCCAACAAACCGCTTGCCGATGACCCCGTTACACCGTTTGCATTTCCGAAAGGATCGGCTGTTCCGGCAGCAATGATTGCAATGTCAATTTTTACTTCTCCGTCTTGTACGGCTTGGTATCTTCCGCCGTGAGAACGTAAGATTGCCGTTCCTTTCATTTTGCCTTGTGATGTAAAACGCCCGAGCGGTCCGTTCATACTGCCTTCAATTCGTTCAATTGTGCCGTCTTCCAAATACTGAATAAGATGTTCATGACAGGGAAAAGATGCTGACGGAAACCAACGTAAGTTTTTAACACCCAATTCTTTGGCAATATCAAAAACTTGGTTCATAATTAAATCACCGTTTCTGAAATGATGATGCGATGAAATAGTCATACCGTCTTTTAAACCTGATTTTATCAGTGCTTCCTTTAATGATGCAACTTGTTTATTACCGTCAAGCGGATAATCGGCATTTGAAGGAATTCGTACCGCATGTTTGTAACCTTCAGGTTTGTATTTACCCACACCTTGATAAGGCACTTGTTTTTCACCGTTAATTTCCGTAGGGACTAAACGTCCGGCTGCGTTTTTTACTAAATTTGACATATTTGTTAAAAGTTATAAAGTTAAAAGTTATAAAGTCGAAAGTTCGAGCCAATATTCTGCTGCTCTGCGAAGATGCGGAATAACAATTGAACCGCCTACTAATAAAGCAATCGAAAACAATTCATACATTTCTTTATCGTTGACTTCAAGATTTTTACATTTTTCAAGATGGTATTTGATGCAATCATCGCATCGTAAAACCATAGATGTTGCCAAACCGAGCATTTCTTTTACTTTAGATGATAAAGCATCGTCCTGATAAGTTTTCATATCCAGATTAAAAAGACGTTTTATCACCAAATTATCGTGAGATAAAATCAGTTTATTCATCTTTTCTCGATAATCGTTAAATTCTTGTATTTTATTGCTCATTCTTACTTTTTTAATAATGATTTTTCAAAAAAGTTGTTAGTGTATCTGTTTATAAATAAATATGTTACCAGAGTAATAATCATTCCTGTTAAGGAGCCGGCAACTGCATCGCTTAAAAAATGCCAAGATAAATAAATTCTGGAATATCCGACCAAGAGTGCAAAAATCAAAAACAAGAATTTTACGTTTTTATTTTTTACAAACAATGCCGCCGAAAAAAACAATGCAAAAGCTGCAGCTGTATGTCCGGAAGGAAACGAAAAAAAGTGAGAAGGTTCGGCACCTGTAACCGTATGGAGTTTGTATGAACCTTGATAATGAATTTTAAAAAATAATTCAGGTCTTAAATTTCCTGAAAAAACCGTATGTTTTAATAATTGAACCGTTAAACCGGTTAAGATTAATGAAATTCCTGATATTATAGCATAACGATATTTTACAAATAATAAAAATATAACGAAAATTACAGCAAAAATCCCGTCTCCGAGCCAAGTCCAATATTTAAAAAAGAAATCAAAAAATTCGGAATGCTGTTGATTAATAAAAATGTGGATATTAATTTTGTCAAATTTGAATAAAACAAAAGTTAATATCAATATTATTGATAAATAAGGGATTAAAAATGCTTTATTGTCTTTGAATACGTTTTTCATCATTTCATTCGCAAAAATAAATAATTGCTTTTAAAAGATGTCTTAAAAATAAAATATTTATATTTATAGCGAAATTAAAAACATCCGAAAATGAAAAAACAACCGATATCATTAGTATTATCAAGCGGCGGGGCAAGAGGAATTGCGCATATCGGCGTTATAGAAGAACTTGAAAAACAAGGATATGAAATAAAATCTGTTGCAGGAAGCTCAATGGGATCTGTTGTAGCCGGTGTTTATGCCGCCGGTTATCTTAAAGAATTTAAAGAGTGGTTGCTGAATTTAAAACGTGCAAATGTTCTGAACTTAATGGATTTTACGTTCAGTAAAAACGGTTTAATAAAAGGTGAGAAAGTTTTTAGAACGATGCAAACTTTTATTCCCGATAAACTTATTGAAGATTGTAACATTCCTTATGCTGCCGTTGCTACCGATATTTTAAATGAAAAAGAAATTGTCTTTACTGAAGGCAGCATGTATGAGGCATTGCGAGCATCAACCGCCATTCCGACAATTTTTAAACCGGTAAATAAAGAGCATGTTATTTTGGTGGACGGCGGTGTTTTAAACCCGCTTCCGCTTAATCGTGTAAAACGAACAGAAGGTGATTTGTTGGTTGCAGTGGATGTGTATGCCGATATTCCTTATGAAGAGAATAAAAAAGAAAAAAATCAAGAAAATAAGAGACGCATTATAAGTGCCGGTCTTAATATCAATGCAAAGCTGAAATTAATTGATACTCATAAAAAAGAATTACGAAAACCGGGTTACCTGAAATTAATTGATTATGCCACTCGAGCAATGATTTTTAAAATGTCGGAAATGTCGATGCAATTATACAAGCCGGATATTTTAATAACAATTTCCAGACATGCCGGCAATACTTTTGATTTTTTCAAAGCCGAAGAATTGATAGAATTGGGCAGAAAAGCTGCAAGAAAAAGTTTGGAAACAATTAATAATTAATAATTGACAATTGATAATTGTCTGATATTATTTTCCTTTCATTTTCAGGTACTTATCAGCTTTATCAAAATCAGGAAGCCCGTAACCGTATTCGTTATCAGGATTTGTATATCTGTCCGAAGATTTGATGACGGCATCAATAATCTCCATATTCGTACATTCGGGATGCGCTTGCCATAAACAAGCTACTGCACCGGCGATAATCGGTCCAGAAAATGATGTTCCGAAAGAGAAAGTAACGCCTCTTTTTGGATTTAAAACCCACACAAAGGCACCTTGAGCAACAACTTCCGGTTTTATTCTTCCGTCGGGTGTGGGTCCGATCGAACTGAAATTTGCAATCATCCCTTCACCGGAAACTGCACCGACAGTTAATGTTGAGTCGGCATCAGCCGGAGATGTAATATATTTCCACGGAGCATCACCTTCGTTCCCGGCACTTGTAACACATAAAATTCCTTTTGAAGAAGCAATATCAGAAGCAATTGTTGCCGGAGCAATTTCACCGTTCATATCACTGTATTTGAAACTCACTAAAGTATCATCAAAATTGTTATAACCGAGAGACGAATGAATGATATCCGCACCGATGCTGTCCGCATATTCGGCACCTGAGACCCAATAATATTCTTCAACCAAATTTTCTGAATGTTCATCTTCAGTTCGCAACAGCCAAAATTTTGCTTCGGGTGCTGTTCCCGTTAATTTACCGGGATAATTTGCAGCAATTGTAGATAATACCTGCATTCCGTGTGTTGCATCACGATAGACGTCACTGTCTCTTTCAACAAAATCTTTAATTCCGAGAATTTGATTTCTTGTTCTGATGCTGTCAAAACCTTTTAATCTGTCAACATTTTTAAAACCGGCATCCAAAATTGCAATTTGCATTCCTTGCCCTGCAAATCCTTTATTATGAAGATTTTGTAAGTTCATTATACGAACTTGATTTTTACCGAAACCGTAATCGTAATTAAAAAAGGTATCGGGTTTACTTTCAATGACAATTTTTTCCGGTTTCGCTGGTTTATAGTGTACTTTTTCATTTTTTAAAATTTTTGCAGTGTCAACAAAATCAATTAGATATGCTTTATCAATTAAAGCAGAATCTTCACTGTGAACAACAACGGAATTGAACCATTTTGAAACAGCATATACATCAAATCCGAGATGTTTTATGCTGTCGATATATGTTTTATTTACCGGAATATCTTGTTCAGTAATCGGAATATTGTATTTTTGCCTTCGGGCAAGTGCTCTTTCCGAAAGGTAATCAAGCGGCTTATCAACTGAATAAGGTGTATTTGCCTTATCTTTAAAACGAATAAGATAGGTGTCGGGAGCAAGTTTTTGAGCAAAACTCAAATTTAGTGTAATCGAAAATAATACTATAAATAATCCGATAAATTTCATTGATATATTTTTTTAAAATAAAAAACAAATGTAAATTTTTTTCGGAAGATTTTAAATAATGACATTATAAACTTTTAATTTTACATTTTAAACAGCGAAATATGCGTAAAATAATATTCATTTTCTCGACAGGAATACTGTTCTTTTCTTCTTGCAAAGTGTTTAATAATGAGAAAAATACGACAAGTAATTTAAAACCTGAAAATAATAATATGGTAAATCTGAAAAAAGAGAATGCTTATGTTATAGCATCCTATAATGTTGAAAATTTATTTGATACCGTCAACGATTCCGATACAAATGATGATGAATTTACGCCTGAGGGATATAAACATTGGACAAAAAAACGCTATGAGAAAAAAATCGAACATTTATCGTGGGTTTTAAGCCATCTTTCAAATGAATTACCTGCCATTGTCGGATTGTGTGAAGTTGAGCATAAATCGGTTGTTCTTAACTTGGCAAACAGTAAATTGCTTAAGAAAGGAAATTATAAAGTTGTTCATGAAGAAGGACCGGATACACGCGGTATTGATGTTGCTTTGATGTATCGAAGTGATTTATTTCATTTGATTGATTATAAGGAAATTCCGGTAATTGTTCCTGAAGATCCGAATTCGAAATTGAGAAATATTTTGCATGTTATCGGAAATTTTGCCGATACTGATACTTTTCATATCTTTGTAAATCATTGGAAATCACGCAGGGGCGGGAGAGAAGAGACTGAATTTAAACGTGTGGCAGCAGCAAAGATTTTAAAAGCCGAAACCGATAAAATCTTTGCGGTAAATAAGACAGCAAATATTATTATTATGGGTGATTTTAACGATGATCCGAAAAGCAAAAGTTTAGATAAGGTTTTGGATGCTACTGATAATACAAAAAATCCTGATTTTGACGAGTTTTATAATTTATTGTATGATAAATCATTAGAAGGTGAAGGAACAAATTCCCGAGATTATCAATGGTTTATGTTGGATAATTTAATTGTTTCGCAGGTATTACGAAACGGAAAAGAATTTTATGCCGAAGACGGACAGGTTTTTAAAAATGATAAAATCTTATATTACAATGCAAAAGCTAATTTTAAAACTCCGAATAAAACCTACGGCGGAAAAAATTATTACGGCGGTTACAGCGACCATTTGCCTGTTTATTTTATGCTGAAACGAATATTATAATTGATAATTAACAATTAATAACGAATAATGAACCGAATTTTATTAATATAATAAATGAACTTCAAACTTAAATCCGATTATAAACCGACAGGTGATCAGCCACAAGCGATTGATGAGCTTGTAAAAGGTATCGGGGCGGGAGAGAAGTTCCAAATTTTACAGGGCGTTACCGGCAGCGGAAAAACATTTACAATTGCTAATGTCATTGAGAAATTGAATCGACCGGTTTTGGTTTTAAGTCATAATAAAACGCTTGCGGCTCAACTTTACGGTGAATTCAAAAGTTTCTTTCCCGAAAATGCCGTGGAATATTTTGTTTCGTATTACGATTATTATCAACCGGAAGCTTATATTCCGTCTTCCAATACATTTATTGAGAAAGATTTAAGTATTAATAAAGAAATTGAGAAATTACGATTAAGCACGACAACTTCTTTACTGACAGGCAGAAGAGACGTGATTGTAGTTTCTTCGGTATCGTGCCTTTACGGTATCGGAAATCCGGAAGATTTTTATTCTAATTTAATAGAAGTAAAAAAAGGACATAACTTACCGAGAAATAAGTTTTTACGAGACCTTGTCTCAAGTCTTTATTCACGTAATGATATTGAATTCAACAGAGGAAATTTCAGAGTGTCGGGTGATACGATTGATGTATTTCCGGCATACAGCGATATCGCTGTTCGCATTTCTTTTTGGGGCGATGAAGTTGATGAAATCGTAACTTTTGACCCGATTAACGGCCATACCATTGATACTATGGATTATATCCGAATTTATCCCGCAAGTATTTTTATGACTACCAAAGAGCGATTAAATCAAGGAATTGACCAAATTGTATTGGATTTGGGAAAACAAATTGATTATTTTAAGGAAGTAGGGAAACATCTTGAGGCAAAACGCATTGAAGACCGTGTAACCTATGATGTTGAGATGATTAAAGAATTGGGTTATTGTTCGGGAATTGAGAACTATTCACGGTATTTTGACGGCAGAAAACCAGGCAGTAGGCCATTTTGCTTATTGGATTATTTTCCGGATGATTTTCTGATTATCATTGATGAAAGTCATGTAACTTTGTCGCAGGTTCATGCGATGTACGGCGGCGATCGTTCCAGGAAATTAAATCTGGTGGAATACGGTTTCAGATTACCGGCTGCAATTGACAACAGACCGTTGCAATTTGAAGAATTTGAGGGATTTGGCAAGCAAACGATTTATTTAAGTGCGACACCGTCGGATTATGAATATACAAAAACAGAAGGTGTTGTAGTTGAGCAAGTTATAAGACCAACAGGACTGATTGATCCTCCGATTGACGTGCGTCCGAGTTTAAATCAAATTGATGATTTGCTTGCAGAAATTAATGAACGTGCCGTAAAAGATGAACGTGTGCTGGTTACAACTTTAACAAAGCGTATGGCTGAAGAATTATCGGCTTATTTTGATAAAATCAGCATTCGCAGTCGTTATATTCATTCGGATGTTGATACGGTTGAACGCGTTCAAATTATGGAAGATTTAAGACGCGGATTATTTGATGTATTAATCGGTGTAAATTTATTACGCGAAGGTCTTGATTTGCCTGAGGTTTCCTTGGTTGCTATTTTAGATGCCGATAAGGAAGGATTTTTACGCTCGGAACGTTCATTAACACAGACGGCAGGACGTGCAGCACGTAATTTAAACGGAAAAGTGATTATGTATGCCGATAAGATTACGAAATCCATGCAAAAGACCATTGATCAGACCAACCGTCGCCGGGAAAAGCAGTTAAAATATAATGAAGTACATCACATTACACCGACACAAATAAAAAAAGAACTCGGTAAAATTCATTTAACCGATAAACAAACATTTGATAATAAATATTCTGCAAATAAGAAAACTTCAATAGCGGCTGATCCTGTTGTTCAATATATGAATAAAGATGCATTGAAAAAAGCTGTTGCCAATACCGAAAAGAAAATGTATAAAGCTGCCGAAAACTTAGATTTTACAGAGGCTGCTCGATTAAGAGATGAATCAGAGATATTAAAAGATCTGTTAAATAAGCTGTAATAAAGAATTTTAATATCACTGTCTTATAATTAATATTATGTTAAATAGGGTTAATCTAAAAAAAGGGAGTATTAATTATTGTTACTCCCTATTTTATGTGTTATGTTAATCGATAGATTCAGATTCAGCACCAAGACTGTTTAGTTTATCAATTATACGTTGTTCATTTTCCTTTTCATGCAATTTGAAATAAATTCTTTTTAAAACTTTTAACAAGTCTCTGTCCTCAGGTTTTATTTTTAAAGCATTTTCAAATTTTTGAGCTGCTGTTTTTAAATCTTCTTTAGCAGCATTTTCAAATTTTTCGGATTTTTTAAAATCTTTATTAATATATACTTTTAACAGCCAATCTGCATGCTTAGCTTTCAATTCATTACGTTTTAAATAAAGTCTTCCGATATTGTAAGCTGCATTAAAAAAATCGGGATTTAATTCTAAAGATTGATTGTATAATTTTTCGGCTTTAGCAATATTTTCATCCATCAGATTAACTTGTTCTAAAGCTTTCGAAACAAATCCGTCCCTTTTCTTTTGGTATTCGGCTTTTAATTTGGAGTTGTTTCTGTTTTGGAATGCTTTCTTTTTCATTTCATAAGCTTCTTCCATATTTTTATCATATATTTTTGCTATTTCATCTGTTTTGTTATCAAAAATTGCAGCTTTTGCAGAATAATAAGACGGATTATCAGCATTTTTTTGAATGGCAAGATCAATGTATTCCACCGCTTTATCTTGTTCATTTCTTAGCATATAATAGTTAATCAAATCTATAATTAATTGTTCTTCATCAGGATATTTTTCAAAACCTTCTTTAATTTTAGCAATCGATGTTGTACTGTCGCCGGAAGCCGCATAAGAATCAGCTAAATAATGATAAGATATTCCGGGTTGGTAATTTTCTTTAATACTTTGTTCGAAATGTTTCTTTGCCAAGTCATATTTTTTAGCATTATAAGCAATTACTCCTTCAAAATATTGAATTTGTTTGAGGTTGTATGAAGTATCAGAAGGGTGTTTCGGCAGTTGACATAACTTATAACCGTAATTCATTAATTTATAGGCGTTATCATAATCTTTTGCAGTGTATTTTGTAATTGCACTGTTGATAATGCTGTTTTTAACCATTTCATTTAAATCTTTCGTCGTAGATTTATTTTTTAAGTTTCCCTTACTGTCCAGTTCTATGGCTTTTAAAAGTGCTTCTGCTGATTTTTTCAGGGCATCTTTATCAATAAATTCGGTTTGTTCCCAATGATCAAGAACACCGTTAGTAAAATAAAGTTTTTTTCGATTATAGACCCAAACTTCATAATTCCCCTCTTTCATAATCTTACCGGGTTTTTTAAAAATAAACTCAGCATTTTGGAAACCGTTGCCTTTTGCAGGCATTCCCTTATAAAGTCCGCCCAGTACAAAGGTATGAATATTAAAATACGTATCTGCACGTTTAATCCATGTTTTTGGATTTGAACTTTTTTTAGGGTTTGTAATATCGGCATCACTTTTTTCTTTTTGTTTTATTAATCCTTCCCAAGTCGGACCGGTTTCTTGAGCAAACATTATTCCCGAAAAGAATATAAAAATAATAATGGTTGTTAATTTTTTCATTTTTGTTGATTTTAGTTTATTAAATTTCAGTTTCCTTAAATTATTCATTATCAGTAGTATTTGTATCTTCTGTGTTTATATTATCTTCTGCCGTATTTGAATTTTCTTCGGTTGCTTCTTCAATATCGTCATTTCTGTCAACTTTTGCAACGGAAGCAATACTGTCTCCGTCTTTTAATTTTATCAGACGAACACCTTGTGTAGCTCTTCCGGCTACTCTCACGGTATCAACATTTAAACGTATGGTTAAACCGGATTTATTGATAATCATTAAATCATCTCCGTCTTTTACATTTTTTATTGCAATAAGCTTACCGGTTTTTTCCGTTATGTTAATTGTTTTAACACCTTTCCCTCCTCTTTTGGTTATTCTGTAATCTTCCAAAAGCGATCTTTTTCCGTAACCGTTTTCCGAAACAACGAGAACATGCTCTTCATTATTGTTTTCAACACAAATCATTCCGATTACTTCATCGTTCTCATTTAAGCGAATTCCTCTGACTCCGGCTGCTGTTCTTCCCATATTTCTGACATCGGTTTCTTTAAAACGAATGGCTTTACCTTTACGAGCAGCCAGCATAATATCATTATTCCCGTTTGTCAATTTAGCCGAAAGTAAACGGTCGCCTTCATTAATAGTAATGGCATTAATCCCGTTTTGACGCGGTCTTGAGAATGCTTCCAGAGATGTTTTCTTAATTTTTCCTTTTTTGGTAGCAAAAATAATGTTGTTTTGATTTAAAAATTCGTTATCGTCTAAAGTCGTAACTTTCATATATGCCGTCACTTTATCATCCTGTTCAATATTAATCATGTTCTGAATGGCACGTCCTTTAGAAACTTTACTTCCTTCAGGAATATCATACACTTTCATCCAAAAACATCTTCCTTTTTCGGTAAAGAAAAGCAGCCAATTGTGCATGGTTGCAACATACATGTGGCGTAAGAAATCTTCATCGCGAGTTGTACTTCCTTTTGATCCTTTTCCGCCTCTGTGTTGTGTTTTAAATTCAGTTAAATCCGTTCTTTTTATATAACCTAAATTAGAAATCGTAATTAACACTTCATCATCGGCATAAAAATCTTCCGGATTAAATTCTGCAGAAGAATAAACAATTTCCGTTTTACGTTCGTCTCCGAATTTCTCTTTCATTTCAAGAAGCTCATCTTTAATAATTTGCATTCTTAAGTCTTCTTTTTCGATAATTTCTTTAAGATGAGCAATTGTTTTAATAAGGTCGTCATATTCGGAACGTAATTTATCTTGTTCCAAACCGGTTAATTGACGCAATCGCATATCGACAATTGCTCCGGACTGTATTTCACTTAAATTAAAACGTTCCTGCAAATTTTCTTTTGCTTCATTAGGGCTTTTAGATGCTCTGATGATTTTAATGACTTCATCAATATTATCGGAAGCAATAATCAGTCCTTCTAATATATGAGCACGCTCTTCTGCTTTTCTTAATTCAAATTGTGTTCGACGAAGTACAACATCATGTCTGTGCTCCACATAATTTGAGATAAGTCCCGTTAAATTCAACATTTGCGGACGACCGTGCACAAGTGCAATATTATTTACACTGAAAGATGTTTGCATTGCCGTGTATTTGTATAATTTATTTAATACGACATTGGCAATAGCATCTCTTTTAAGCGTAAATACAATACGCATTCCGTTACGATCGGATTCATCATTGGCATAAGAAATTCCGTCAATTTTTTTATTGTTCACCAAATCGGCTACTTTAGCAATTAAAGATGCCTTATTAACTTGGTAAGGAATTTCGGTAACAATTATTTGTTCTCTTCCGGAAGATTTTGTTTCTACATGAGATTTTGCTCTCATCACAATTCGTCCTCTTCCGGTTTTAAAAGCATCAATTACGCCTTGATAGCCGTATATCGTTCCGCCGGTAGGAAAATCAGGAGCTTTAATTATTTTGATTAAATCATCAATTTCAATATCCTTATTATCAATGTATGCAATAATTGCATCAATGGTATCCGATAAATTATGCGGAGCCATATTTGTTGCCATACCGACGGCAATTCCGGATGCACCGTTAACCAATAAATTCGGAATTCGTGTCGGTAAAACCGTTGGTTCTTCAATGGTATCATCAAAATTCAGTCGAAAATCAACTGTTTCTTTGTCGATATCTTCCAACATGGCTTCGGCAATTTTTTTTAATCGAGCTTCCGTATAACGCATGGCAGCAGGGCTGTCACCGTCAATAGAACCGAAGTTGCCTTGTCCGTCAACCAAAGTATAGCGCATGGACCATTCTTGTGCCAAGCGAACCATTGTAAAATACACGGAACTGTCGCCGTGCGGATGGTATTTACCGAGTACTTCTCCTACTATTCTGGCTGATTTCTTGTGTGATTTGTTTGAAAATAAACCCAATTCCTTCATACCGAATAACACACGTCTGTGAACCGGTTTTAAACCGTCACGAACGTCCGGCAATGCACGAGATACGATAACCGACATTGAATAGTCAATGTATGCCGATTTCATTTCCTTCTCAATATTAACCGGAATTATTTTTGCTAATTCTTCCATACCTTACTTAAATCTTTAATAATCAATTCTTTTCGTAATATTTCTTTTTTCCAAAGAATTTGCTAAAATAGTTATATTTTATGATAAAAAAGAATAAAAATTAACAAAAATTATTAACTGAAAATTGTTAATAAAAATTGATGTTTTTGTACATTTATATTCATTCGATGACTTTTTGCTGAGACCCTTCTGTAACTTCGATAATTTTCTTATTTTCAGGATAATATAAAAAAGATTGTACGGGCAGTTTATATAAATCTTCAAGAAGATGCCGGTATTCGTCCAATTGATCTTTGTATTTTTTATGATGTTTACCGAATTTAAAATCAATGACAATCAGTTTTTCTTCAGAAAATAAAACCCTGTCGGGAATTCTGACAGTTCCTTTCTCCGTTAAAAGAGCATCCTCGTTAAGGACTTCATAACTGCCGTCAAACCAGTGTTTTACATTTATATCCGTAATAATATTGCTAATGCTTTCTTTTAATTCTCTCGCTTCATCTAAAGTCAACAATCCTTCATAATGCTGCATCATTACTGACTTTTCAACATCTTCTGCGGTATTGATATTTTGAAAAATAAGATGCATTAATTTACCGTGATTTACTTTTTCTTCAATTTCGGGAATACTTTCAATTAAAAAATCTTCGGAACTGAATTTTAGTTTTAACTTATTTTGCCACCGATTATTAGGATACAAATCTTTATTGAAATCTGTATTTTGAGAATCCGTTATAATCGTTTTTTTTTCTGTTTTATGATTCACCGAATAATTAAATATTTGTGTTTCTTTATCGTAAAAATCAGACAAATTTAAAGTCCTCTCCTGCTCCCCTACTCTTGTTGTAACAGATTGATTAATAATCTGATATAATGCATCACTTGTGTTTTTAACTGAATTATCGTTTTTCTTTTTCGGATTTGATTTTTTGACAGACGAAAAAGTGATTAATTCATTCTCGGCACGTGTAAATGCCACATACAGAAGATTTACGGCATCGGTATAACTGTACAGCATTTCATCAAAATAATCTTTTCGAAAAATTGTTTGAGTCAACTTACCGGAATATTTTACGGGTAAAAACGGAAAACGATTAAACGGCGGTTTATCTGCTTTTGCCCATAAAATCGGTGCTTTGTATGCATTATGATTGAAATCAAAATTTGTATAAGGCATCATAACCGTATCAAAAGAAAGTCCTTTAGATTTGTGGATCGTCATTATCGTAAGGGCATTTATTTTATCTGAAATTTGAACCGACGTATTTTTCCCTTTTTCTTCCCACCAATCAATAAATTCAGATAAATCAGAATATTTTTTGCGCGTAAATTCGGCCAAACTGTCCTGAAATGTCTTAATATAAGCAAATTCTCTTGTTTTATCCGTTAAATTAAAAATTGAAATAAGTTCTTCGCTTAATTCAAAAAGTTCTTTTTGTGAAAAGATTTCAAAGTCATTGAAAAACCGCAGCGGCAGTAATTGCTTGTAACTTTCATCATGCAATGATAAAAATACCTTGTTTACATCCGTCACATTACGGTTTAACTTTTGATACTCAAAAACTAATTGAGCTAAATTTATTGTATCTTTCGGATTATCAATGTATTTCATTGATGCTGTGAGCACTCGAACCGCTGAAGAATTTTCAATATATAGTGATTCGCCGGATATAATCTTATATTTTGCCCTGTCGGATGTTTCATTTTGATAACGTGTTAAAAGTTCCGTTATTTCCTTTGCTTGTTTATTTGTTCTGACTAAAATACCGATATCTTTTGCATTTTTTGTCTTGTTTTTAATCATTTCATCGATAATCTGCGGGAATTTCTTTTCAAGTTGCTCTTTATAGTCGTCTTTTTCAAGAAAATACATTTTTACGCTTCCGCCTTTTTTATCCGTATCCTCCGGAACTTTTTGTTTTTGATCGGAATAGGCATCAATCAGCATACGGTCGTAATTTTGATCTTTAAGAGCTTCTTTTACAATCGTATTATTAATTTCTTTAAGTTTTTCATTGTATTGATTTTGAAGTATTTGAGGGATGATTTCAAATATTGTATTATTAAAAGTAATGATATTTTCAAGACTTCGCCAATTGGTATCCAGTGTTTTATCTTCGATAAAATTTGTTCCGATATCATTTTTAACACCCGAGAGTAATAATTTCCAATCACCGCTTCTCCAACGATATATAGATTGCTTAATGTCGCCTACGATTAAATTTTTAAATCCCATGCTTAATGAATTAATAATAAGAGGTTTAAAATTTTCCCATTGGAAACCCGAAGTATCTTGAAATTCATCAATAAAGATGTGTTTAAAACGATTTCCGATTTTTTCGTATATAAAAGGGGCATCGTTATTTCCGATAATTTCTTTCAGCAATAATGTGGTATCGCTGATGAGCAAAACGTTATTTTCATTGCGATAATCCGGTAAAAACCCGGCTAAATCATTGATAATACCGAATGAATGAAAATTTGCGATGATTTGTTGTGCCGTATAATAATCCTCATGATTTGATTCAAAAAGCTGAAAATAATCTTCAAGAATTGCGGATAATTTGTCATATACCGATGTAATATCTGAAATCACCTCTTTTGTCGCTGATTTTGCATACCAATTTTCAATACCTTCGCGAGCACTTAGGATTGTAGCCGTGAAATCATCATATTTTTTTTCTGTTGCAATTTTTTTCAGAAAATGATTTGAAATGGTTTTAAATTTTGCTCCGAGTGACGTATAATCAATTCCTGAATCTTCTGATACTTTTTTATATTGCTCAGCAAAAACGGACATTTGCGTTTCAAATGTTTTTTTAATTTTATTTAATTCTGTTAAAAAATCAGATAATTCATCTTTGTTAAATTTATGAATGTCAGAAGTATATAGTTCTTGAAAGCGTTCTTTAAACAGTTCTTTTGCTAATTGTTTAATATCTTTTTTAAAATCCCAGCTTTTATTGTCTTCGGTCTTTGAGTTTGCAAATTGAATCAACCATTTTTGCAATTCTTTATTTTCCGAAATCGATGCATAAAGCATTTCTGTTAGTTCATCAATTACTTTATTAGTGTCTAATTCAACATCATAAGATGAATTAAGATTCATTTCAAACGCAAATGCCCGAATAATTTGTTGCACGAAGCTGTCGATGGTATTCACATGAAAAGCCGAATAATTATGTAAGATTTGATTTTGAACAGATTTTGCTCTTTTTTGAACAGAAATTTCATCCTTCAGTTTGCTTTCTTTTATTATCTCAGAATAATAATCAGCATTTTTGCCTTTTATAATAAGTTCGTTTAATTTCTCGAGAATACGTGTTTTCATTTCTTCAGCTGCCTTATTCGTAAAGGTTACAGCAAGAATCCTACTGAAATTATCGGGATTCTTAAAAGCAGTTTTAAGATAGCTTAAAGTCAGTAAATATGTTTTACCGGAACCTGCAGATGCTTTATAAATTTGTAATTTGTTCACGTATGATTATTTTTGTTATGATTTTTGTATTCCAAAAGTATAATTTTTTTTGATGCAAGTTGATATAATTCGAAATATTGATGTTTGGTCGCCCGAAATAATTATCCTGCTCCTCGTAAGCGGATTTTTAATCGGTGTAATAAATACCCTTGCCGGAAGCGGTACGGCAATCGGTTATGCAGTATTTATGAGTTTGGGTTTGCCGCCTGCCTGGGCAAACGGAACAGTTCGTATCGGTGTAATTCCTCAAACATTTGCTGCTGCGTTAAATTACTACAAACATAAATTGTTGGATTTAAGAAGTGCTGCTTATATTGCAGTTCCCATTACAATCGGTTCTGTACTCGGTGCTCAAATTGCCGTCAGTATTAATCAGGAAATTTTTAAAACAGTAATCGGTATTGCCATGCTGATTATTTTATTCTTTATTATTTTCAAACCCGAAAAATTTCTGAAAGGCAAAACTTCAAAAACTCCCGGAAAACATCGTTTTTGGCATATTATTTTATATTTTTTAATCGGAATTTACGGCGGTTTCATTCATGTAGGTGTCGGTATTTTTTTACTTATTGCACTGGTAGCCGTTTCGGGATATGACCTTGTAAAAGCAAACAGTTTAAAAGTCTTTGTTGTTTTTATATATACGCCGTTTGCATTGGCGGTTTTTATGATAAACGGTGATATTCATTATGCGATGGGATTAATAGCTGCTGTCGGAAATACCTTGGGCGGTATCACGGCATCTAAATTTGCGATTAAACACGGTGCGGAACCTTTGAGATGGTTTCTAATGATTGTAATTATTGGTTTTACCGGCTATCTTTTCGGTGTGTTTCAATATATTTTCAATTTATTTTAAAAAATAATCCAAATTATGA
>JAOZQB010000161.1:0-3226 GCA_029932445.1 Bacteroidales bacterium
AGTCCGTAACTGCAAGTCCAACCCTTTTCCTTCCGTAATCTATGGCTAATATCCTTCCCAAAATATAAAAATGCAAAAATAGGAAAATTTGTATTATAACATTATTTATTATGTTTTTTTTTAATTTCCGACTCTACTTTCTTAACACAATATTCGGTATTGTTTAAAATTTCTTTACCCCAAAAACGAATGACCGTCCAGTCTTCATTTTTTAAATGTAAATTTACTTCATTGTCTCTTTCAATATTGCGTTCAATTTTTTTATACCAAAAGTCTTGATTTGATTTTATTTCAAATTTTTTAGTTTCCCAATCTTTTCCGTGCCAAAATTCACTGTCACAAAAAATTACGATATTATATTTTCTTAAAACGAAATCCGGTTTCCCGAAAATTGTTTTAACATTTTTTCGATATCGAAACCCTTTTTTCCATAGAGCTTTTCCGAGTGTTTTTTCAATTTTTGAGCCCGCGGATTTCACGGCTTGCATATTCCGTTTTCTTTGTTTCGGAGTATGACGATCCATAAAATTAATTTATTTGTTTCTTTTGAAATATTTTTTGATAGCTTCATTTCCTTTTTTAATAATAGAAATCGGCGGATAGTCTATGGGATTATTGTGCAATAAAACACCGTCTTCATTAGCATCAAAATTTATAGGCAGATTTAAATTTAAAAGAAATACCGGTAAAAATTCAAGTGAATTATTTGATAAATCTAATTCTTTTAAGTTTGTCAAATCACTTATCTCAACAGGTAAGATTTTTATATTATTATTAGACAATGATAAGGTTTCTAATTCTGTAAGATTATTTATTTTTTCCGGAACTCTGCTGATATAATTCATTCCCAATTCAATATGTACCAGATTTCTAAGTTCGAATAATTCTTCGGGAATGTCATTGATTTCATTATCCATTAACAGCAAAACTCTAAGCAGTTGTAAATCATTTATTTGTTTAGGGATTGAGGTAATTTTATTCCCGATAAGATTTAGTTCCTGAAGATTATTTATCCCAAAAATTTCAGGAAAAAATTGCCCTGATTTATTTCCGGATAAATCTAATTTTCGTAATGTTTTCAAAGTACTTATTTCATTAGGCAAAGATTTAATATTATTATAATCAATAACTAATGTTCTGATTTGCTTTAGTTTACCTATTGAAGACGGGATTTCGGAAATTTTATTAAATCCCAAGTTCAAAAATTCTAACTTTTCAATATCAAAAAGAGCATCATTTATTTCGGTTAGCTTATTTCCGTTAAAATACAATCGGTATAATACGGGTAATTTACAGATTTCATCAGGAATTTCAGTAAAATTATTATTACTTAAATCCAATTCCTGTAAATTACTTAATCGGGCAAAATTTACAGGTAAATTATTCAATCCGCATTGAGATAAATTTAAATACGACAATTTCGAATAATTCTCAACACAATCAGGAAGTTTCGTAAAATTATTTCTGCTTAGATTTAATTCTAACAGACTTTCGAAATCTTTAATTTCACATGGTAATTCTTTAATATTGTTTTCCGTTAAAATTAATGTTTCTAAATTATTACAAGCAACAATTTCATTCGGAAAATTTTCAAAATTATTATAAGCTAAATTTAAAAATCTTAAGTCTGCAAGGTCTTTTATTCCTTCCGGCAAATTTGCAATTGCATTTCCTTCCAAAGATAATTCTTTTAAAGCAGAGATTTCCAAAATTGTTTTAGGGATCTCTTTCAAACCGGCATCAGTTATTTTTAATTTAACAATTTCATTATTTTCGTTTAATTGAAATCGAGCAATATTATCAAAAACCCAACCGTCAATATTAAACTTACTGTTTTTAAAGGTTTTTCCGGTTTCTTTTTCTAATTTTGTAATATATTTATCAAATGTCGGCATTCTGATAATTTATTAAAATAACAGTGTAAATATAAACATTTTATAATGAAATATAAATATTCTGCAATAGTTTTCTTAATATTTTTTTTTACATTTTCCTTAAAAGCTCAGGATTATCAAAAGGAAATCAATCATTTAGAAAAAGAAATTTTAAAACTTGGAATTAAAAAAGATTCGTTAAATTCAGCGGTTAAGAACTTAAAATTATCTATTCTGCATGAGAAATTAGAAAAATTCGGTTTACCAAAATACGAAAAAGATGTTGAAATAGTAAGTCATCCGGCTTTAATTTTATCCTATAATGAAAAACACGAACAAGCCAATTGGGTTGCTCATATCATCAGTAAAGAAATTTCCGGAAAAGGGTTCAGCAGAACTAATGATTTTCGACCTGATCCGTTAGTAAAAACCGGATCAACGGAAGAAAAAGATTTTTTTATTAAAACAATGAAACCTGACGGCACTTATTCTTATGACGGATTTGGCTATGATCGCGGACATTTAGCACCTTCAGCCGATTTCAGATGGAATAAAGAGGCTATGAGTGAATCATACTTTTATTCAAACATGTCTCCTCAATTACCCAATTTTAACAGAGGAATTTGGGCTAAAACCGAAAGCTTTTTAAGAGAGTATGTTGCCGAAAATAATCATGATTTATATGTTGTAACCGGCGGTATTTTAACAGATGATTTGCCGAAAGTTGAAAGAAGTATTCACAAAGAAAGTATTCCGAAAAGTTTTTATAAGGTTGCTCTTGATACCGAAGGTGATACGCTTGAAGGTATTGCATTTATTATTCCGAATGAAGGCAGTGATTATCCGGTAATTAGTTTTGCCGTTCCGATTGATTCCGTTGAAAAAATAACAAACATCAATTTTTTTGCTTCATTGCCTGACAGTATTCAGAATATATTTGAAAAAACTGTTGATATCAAACATTGGCAAACCAAAAACAGAAAGAATAATCATAAACCCGTAAGTCGTCATAAACTTCCTAAAGATGCAATTAATACCGTAATGGCTCGCTCTTATTATGATAATAAAGCCAAAGTTTGCGGAACAATAGTTGAAGTTCATGAAACACGCAGCGGAAATTATTTCTTAAATTTTGACCAAGATTTTCCGGAACAACTTTTTTGGTGTACAATATGGAAAGATAATATCGTTAATTTCAGTTACAATCCGGAAGAATATCTTCTGAATAAAAAGGTTTGTGTTTCTGGAACTGTTAAGAAAAAATACGGAAAGCCCTCAATGAGTGTTTACAACGAAAAACAAATTACACTTTATGCGGATGAAATGAAGAAGAAATAGGTGCAGTTGGCAGT
>JAOZQB010000161.1:3326-6703 GCA_029932445.1 Bacteroidales bacterium
GGCAGAGTGTTATAAAATAGTAATTCGAATTATAATGGATACAATCTATAAAAAAGCAGCGGAAATTATAAACCAAGCTGATGCACTTATTTATACTGCAGGTGCCGGTATAGGCGTTGATTCGGGACTTCCTGACTTCAGAGGAAATAAAGGATTTTGGAATGAATATCCTGCCATTTCACATCTCGGTATTTCATTTGTTGAAATGGCAAATCCAAGTTGGTTTGAAGAGAATCCGAAATTGGCATGGGCATTTTACGGACACCGCTATAACTTGTACAAAAAAACGATTCCTCATAAAGGATTTAACATACTTTTAAAGTGGGGAGAACAAAAAAAATACAATTATTTTGTTTATACTTCAAATGTAGACGGTCATTTTCAAAAAGCCGGTTTTGAAGACAGTAAGATTGAAGAAGTCCACGGTTCAATAAATTATTTACAATGCAGTGTCCCGTGTAATTCAGAAATAACTGACGAAGGTGACCTGCAAATATCAATTAATAATGAAAAATTTGAAGCTCAAGAACCACTGCCGGTTTGCCCGAAATGCGGAGCAATTGCACGCCCTAATATATTAATGTTCGGAGATTGGAATTGGCTGTCAAATCGATCGGCAGAACAAAGTTCCCGTTTTGATAATTGGCTCATTCAATTAAAAAAGCAAAACCTGAAACCGGTTATTATTGAAATCGGTGCCGGTAAAGCTGTTGCAACGGTAAGAATGAAATCTGAACGATTGGCCGGCGAATTTGAAACACATCTGATTCGGATTAATCCGAGAGATTATCATATTCCGACTTATTTAAAAGGGATTGAAATTGAAAGTAATGCTCTTGAAGGGATTATTAATATTGATAATGAGATGGTTTGACTTTTGGCAGTCGGCAGTCGGCAGTTGGCAGTTGGCAGTCTTCAGTCAGCAGTCAGCAGTCAGCAGTAGGCAGTCATAGGTATGAGTAACGGAATATATATAAATAAAATACAATAAGATACAGAGATGAAAATTAAAACTTCCGAATTTGTAATAAGTAATACCGAATTAAAAAAATGTCCGAAACCGGATAAACCGGAATATGCATTTATCGGTCGTTCAAATGTAGGAAAGTCGTCATTAATAAATATGATTACAAGCAGAAAACAATTGGCAAAAATCTCCGGTAAACCGGGAAAAACTAGATTGATAAATCATTTTATAATTAACGAAAAATGGTTTTTGGTCGACTTGCCGGGATACGGCTATGCCAAAGTTTCCAAACAAGAAAGAAACATCTGGAAAGGATTTATAAAAGATTATATTTTAAAGCGTGAAAATTTGATGAATTTATTTGTTTTGATTGATTCTCGTCATAAACCTCAAAATAATGATTTGGAATTTATGCAACATCTCGGTGAAAACAGTGTTCCTTTTGTAATTATTTTTACTAAAGCTGATAAACTTACAAAAAAACAACTGAAAGAAAATATAGCTCATTACACATCCGAATTGCTGAAAACCTGGGAGGAAGTTCCGAAATATTTTATCAGTTCCGCTGTTGACAAGTCCGGACAAAAAGAAATTTTAGATTTTATTTCAGAAACAAATATGTTGTTTCAAAAATAAATTTTACTTACCGTACATGAATGAAAAGTTACACATATTATCTGAAACGATAACTCTGTATACATTTGATTTAGAGAGTTTTATTAAATCAATTAAATTAAACAACAGCAACCGGGAGCTTTATCAAACGGTTTCTGAAAAGATAACAGATTTAAGTACTTTTGCGAACGAATTACTACTTGAAAATTCGACAAACAAAACAAATTTTTTAAAAAATATTCAAGGAATTTCCGATTTATTATTATCAAAATTAAAAGAATTGAAATGTTCATCTGAACGTTTCAATGAAAAAGCAGATTTACTTGCAAGAACGTTTATAATTTGGGAACATTCCGGCAGTTTACTTTCTTTAGTTAATATTGCATAAATAAAAACACCCCGCCTTGCGGCGAGGTTGAAAATCCGTAAAAAATCGTTACAAAAACCGGTGCAACTCTTGCTCCTGTTTTTACTATATTATCAGTTCAACAATTCCTTTTTTAAGGTGTATAATGATTAATAATATACCAACTTTTTATACCGTCTGATTGAAGCATGTAGGATTCACCGGCTAAATTAATTGGAACACCTGAATTTCCGTCAATTGTATCAGATCCTGCAGGTAAAATATCAATCCTCTTACCGTCTTTGACAGCACTTTTAACTACAATAATCCTGTTTTTATTTGAAACAGCAATCGGAATTATGATTTTATCAACCCCACCGTCCTTAATTATTAACGTATAAACCCTTTCACCATCCTCATCATTATTAAAATCATAGTTAACGGTTGTTTCTTTTAATAAATTCTTTAACTGATTATCAACGGTATAATCAATAATATACCAAATTGTTTCACTGTTATTTTTGTCAATTCCTGCTTGAAATGTGTATGTTTCACCTTCTTCGATAATTAAAGGTTGTTTTGCAATACCTTCAATAATATCAGGATCAATTGTTGATACATTTATACTATTTCCCTGTCTGTTATTTTTTACTTTAATAATCCTGCTTTCATTTCCCTCAACCATAGGTAATTGAATATTCATTTTACCTTCGGGTGTTTTTACGATTAATGTTCCGATATTATCATCATCCTGAAAAGGAAAATCATTCTCATAAGTAATAACAATTACCGGCGGTGTGTAGGTTGTAGGAAAAGTGACCAAATTATTAACATTTTCCCAATTTGTACTTCCTCCTGTTCCGGTAGTTAAAACTTCATTGATATTTCCTCTTGTTGTAGGCATTTTAATGGTATTACCGCCTCTGTTAAATCTTAAATTTCCGTTTAAATTAACAGATTCCGATCCGAGAGAGAAATCACCGCTGATAAGTGCATCGTTAAAACCGGAAGCACTGTTTGAAATGTATAATTTATTACTTCCCGTTTCAAGTATACCGGCACTGTTACCAATAAATATATTTCCCGTACTTCCCGAAGCAGATGCATTACTGCCGGCTAAGTTTCCTATATAGACATTATTATTACCGCTTAAATTATTAATTCCGGAATTTTTTCCGATAAAAATATTATCAATCCCTGAAGTGGTATTAATACCGGCTTGATACCCTATAAATGCATTTTGTTCTGTCATATGCAGATATTTGTCAGCACTGCCTTTTGCAGTGGCATAACGACCGACAGCGAACCCGCCGGACACTCCTTTACCGCTTCCGTCCGTATATACACGTGTACTGTCAATACCCGTAAAAAAATATTTTTTAACATAAGGCTTTTTTCCTTTCGCCGTAGCATAACGCCCAACGGCAAAGCCACCGGAAGTAACGGCAC
>JAOZQB010000162.1:0-3850 GCA_029932445.1 Bacteroidales bacterium
TCGAGAATCTCCGGCAATAATAATGTCATATTTCTGTTTTGTGAAAACTTTATGAACAAAAAGGGCTTTATAATTTTCATCATCCATTTTATTGTTTGTAACAAAAGTAATTATTACTAAAACAACTAATGATAAAAGTAAAGTTAATATGACTTTTTTGTTAAACATAAAATTTTAGAATTGAAAATAGATAAATTCCTGACCTTTCCCCCTTAAAAAAATAATTGCTGCAATAAGAATAATAAGATATGCCGGCTCAATAAATTTTCTGTAAACAGAATTCATATTTAAAGAGTATGACCATTTTTTAATATTAAGGAAATAATATGTTTCGATAAAAATTCCGACAATTATAAAAAATACACCGTTAATAAACCACGGTTTGTTCGTATCAAAGTCAATTGAAAAGTTAAAATTAAGCATATATTTTATTATATCAACAGCTTGATGAAAACTTTCGGCACGAAAAAATACCCATGCAATCATTACTTGAAAAAGTAATAATATAAGAGCTAAAATTTTACCTCCGGGAATTTTTTGTAATTTTACGGGAATTTTAAATATGCGTTCCAAACTTAAGAAGAATGCGTGTAAAGCACCCCAAATAACAAATGTCCATGCGGCACCGTGCCAAAATCCCGATACGACCATTGTAATCCACATATTTAAATGGCTTCTGAATTTTCCTTTTCTGGAGCCGCCCAAAGGGATATAAACATAATCGCGAAACCATGTGGACAATGAAATATGCCAGCGTGTCCAAAACTCTTTTATGGAAGTTGAAATATACGGATGGTTAAAATTTATTCGGAAATGAAAGCCCATCCATTTTGCTAATCCTCTGGCAATATCACTGTATCCGCTGAAATCAAAATAGATTTGAAAAGCAAAACCAATGATTGCTATCCACCAAAAAATTGTTGAGTGTGCCGTATTGGAATCATTAAAGGCATAATTTACCAAAGGTGCAATATTGTCTGCCAGAACAACTTTCTTAAAAAAACCGATTAAAATGAGTTTTAAACCGTTCCAATTTTCAACCTTTGAAACTTTTTTAACTTTTGTAAGTTGCGGTAATAAATCTCGGGCTCTCACAATAGGTCCGGCAACCAATTGAGGAAACATGGCAAGATAGGAAAAGAATTGCAAAATATTTTTTGTCGGTTGTAATCTTCCGCGATAAATATCAATGGTGTAACTCATTGATTGAAAGGTGTAAAAGCTTATGCCAACAGGAAGTATAAGCATAAATTCGGGAATTTTACTTTTCAGGTCAATTATAATTCCGAAATGAGATAAAAGCAAGCTGAAGTTTTCGGCAAAAAATGAACTGTATTTGAAAGCGGCTAAACTGCCAAGGTTTCCTATCAGAGAAAGAATAAGAAACAGAGTTTTGTATTTTTGTTTTTTTGTAATAAGAATTCCGGCAAAAAAATCAATTAAACCGCTTCCGATAATAAGAAATAAAAAACGCCAATCCCACCAACCATAGAAAATGAAAGAAGCGATTGTAAAAAATAACCATCTGAAATTATTCTTTAATTTATTTACAAAAGGAAGTAAAGTAAAAAAAAGAAAAGCAAAAATCAGAAAAATCAGCGAGTTAAAAAGCATTTATCGGTTATTTTCGGAAGACAAAAATAGATAAGTATTTGAAAGTTCAAAAATTGAAATGTATTTTATTCTTCAATAATTAAAAATGAACCGCTTAACGAAAAAACACCGAAATAACCGAGTGCATCATTTGAAATATTGGAAGTAGGATTATAAGGTGTTCCGGTATTGTGAAAAGCATCACTTGTTATTTCTGCATAAGTATATAAATATTCATAAACTTGCGGATCGCAACTTGAAACAAAAACTGCTGCTGTGTCTCCTATTTGAAACGTTTCATTGTAGAATTTATATTCAAAATCATTTCCGTCGGTGTATGTATCTTCAAAAAGATAACTCTCAAAACTTTGTTCTTGATTTTTGGATATATCCAGTTTCGCATATTGATTAAAATTTGCAGAATCTTTTAACCGACATGAAATATCATAACCGGCTTCTTGATAGGGCAGGGGATTTGTTCTGTATTTTGCACTAAGCGAATCAATTATAAGCGGTGGTTTCATTTCTGCACTGGCCGTATAGCTTTGTCCATCTGCTTTTATTGTAAGAGTGTATATTTTTCCGATTTCGCCGAAAAAATTTTCTGTATAAACACCTGCAGAATCCGATTCGGGAATTAAGACTGTATTTCCTTCATTATCTGATATTTTAACCTCTGCACCGCTAACAGTATTAAAGGTTAAAGTATCAAAAAAATCGGAAGTTTTAGTAATAATCACCCTTGCCGGTTGAAATTGATCATACAATTTTGCATCTATTACAATTCTCGGTTCGGTATTGTTTAGTTTAACATCAATAACATCTTCGCAAGAAAATAAACTTGTAATCAGAAGTGTTAAAAAAAGTATTTTTTTTATGAACTGCATTTGTTGTTTTTAATATTTAATTTTCAATTTAAAGATGTGAATCGTAATCTTTCAACTATTGGCAAATAACGATTGGCTAAACAATGTGCGGAATAAATACCTTCAACTTTTCGGATTGTAATCTTGCAAATTGCCTTTGTCCTTTCAGATTATAGTTCGACCGCATTTTATTTTAGCTGCTTGTTGCAGAGCGTTTATCATCTTGTCATCGCAAATTAGTACGTCTTTTTTCTGTAAACTTTCATATTATCTGTCATGTTTTTTTGTCCTGATAATCTTTTCTTTTTTAGTCCAATTAGTCAGTACGGAAATGCAGGGATTTTGATTTTGTTATTATTGTCTTTTTGTAATTGCTTTTACTTTTGTCTTGACACAAAAGTAACAAAAATTCAAGACTGCAAATAAATATCTTGTTTTCTACACTGTACTTCGCTAAAATAAAAGAACTCACTCCCTCCGCAAGCTCTTGTTGCTCAAACAGCTTTTATTTTTGACGCTCCGTTTCGTTTGAAAAGCTACGAAATTTCTTTGAGGTCGGTGTCACATTCTGCTAACTTTCAGGATTTAAAAAATCAGTCTTGTTATAGTCTGTCAATATTTACTTGTTGTCTTTGTCTTTTGCAATATCCTGTTTGTCAGCTTTTTAGTATCGAACAAAAATTAACGAATGATGATTTTCAATTTGCTGCTTACTTCGAAATTCAATATTCCTTGTTCGATATTCGATATTTAAAAAATCAAAATTAAAAAATCAATATTCCGATTTTTCGGAACTAATCATTTCTTATGCTTTATAATAACTTTATAAATTCAACTTATTTACTTATACCAAGAAGCATACATTTTATAATTTTTCGCAATTTTATCAATCATTTCTTTGCTTTGCTCAGCTTCGATATTTTTAACTTTTTTAGCGGGAACACCGGCATAAATGCTGTTTGGTTCAACGATTGTACCTGTTTTTACCAATGCGCCGGCAGCAATAATTGAATTTTCTCCGATAACGGCATGATCTAAAATAATGGCACCGATTCCGATTAACACGTTATTTTTAATTTTTGCTCCGTGAATAACGGCATTATGACCTATTGAAACATTATCACCGATTTCAGTGACCGATTTTTGATATAGGGTATGAATGCTTGCATTGTCTTGAATGTTTACGTAATTCCCTAATCGAATGGAGTTTACATCACCTCTTAAAACTGCACTGTACCAAATACTGCAATTATCACCCATAATAACATCTCCGATTACAACGGCATTTTCGGCAAAAAAACAATCTTTCCCGTATTTCGGTTTAAATCCTCTGACTTCTTTTATGATTGCCATGTTAAATTAATTACGAATTCTCAATTACGAATTTTTAT
>JAOZQB010000162.1:3950-6695 GCA_029932445.1 Bacteroidales bacterium
CATAGCCGTCTGCCGTAATTAATCTGCCGCGTTTTTCATCAACCACCGTAATCTCAACAAAAGGACCGCCCATAAAAATTCCTTTTTTTCCGGTTATTTTCCAAAGTCCTTTTATTAAAACGGCGTATTTTTTGTCTAACAGAAATTCGTTAACATACGGATCAATTATATATTCCGTTGTCATGTACGTACTGTCAGCCGGTCCGGGGACATGCAATTTACAAATACTGTCTCTTTTTGCCAATAACTTTTCCGGTATTAATTGAAGAGTATCGGTATAAGGATAATCCCAAATTAAAATGCCCTGGCTAGAACGCGGGGTTTCACGACTGAGCCATACAAAGTTATCGGAGTCAACATCCAATGTATAACCCTGCGGAACGGCTAAATTAATATGATGCTTATCCGATAATTTTTTATGAATCTTTTTTTCTAAAAATTTCTTACTGTAAACGCTTATTAATCTGTCTCTTTCTGCTTTTGTTAAACTGTAAACAATTTTATCGGCATTTTTCTTAATCAATTCAATAAATTGCTCATTATTCTTTGCCTTAACGATAATAATCATTTGCGGTTTTGCGTGAACGTTTTTGCTTATTAATACTTCCGGTTTTTTGACATTAACGGAAATTTTTGCAATCAAAATATTTCTGCTTTTGTTTAATAAGTCAGAATAGACTTCCGGCGGAACGTGAGAATAATCAAAAATCGGTTCATCTTGAGGTAAAATTTCATAGGTCTGATTAAGCATTTCTCTTACGGTTTTACCCGGATCGTATTTCCATTTTTGGTTTTCCATGATAATTAAAATATGCCCGGGTGTCCCCGAAGATGCCGGAACATAGGGTTCGGAATCTGTGGCACAAGAAGAAAAAATACCGATGAAAACAGCGAAGTATAAAATTAATTTATTCATGTGTTTATTTTTTATTTATTTTAAAGGTCACAAAGCCTGCCTGACGGCAGACAGGGAACACCCGCTTGTAAGTATTTTAATGTTTGCGAGCAATAATCATTTCCTCAGGTTATAAATTAAACTCTTAAAAACAGGTTTTTATTTTACGAAAGTTTAAAATAATAAAACAGCCGAGTAATTTTCCCGGCTGTATGATGTTTAAACGATTAAAAGAAATTATTTTTCAGATGTTTTTTCATCTTTTGTACTTTCAATCTCATCTTCTTTGTCTTTGTCTTTTGTGGCATTCTTAAATTCTTTCATGCCTTGTCCGAGTCCTTTCATTAATTCGGGAATTTTTTTACCGCCGAAAAGCAATACGACTATTACTACAATAAGAACGATTTGCCATGGTCCGATTATGCCTGCTATGATAAAAGATGTCATTTTTTTATTTTTTTAAGATTTATGCAAATATAATGAAATTTTTAAAAGAAAAAGTTAACAATGTCATTTTTTAAAGCCAAAACCATAATTGCCAATAAAATTACAAAACCGGTTATTTGAGCATATTCCATAAATTTATCACCGGGTTTTCTGCGAGTTATCATTTCATACAGAACAAACATCACATGTCCGCCGTCTAATGCCGGTATCGGTAAGAGATTAACAACACCGAGGATAATTGACAAAAATGCTGTCATTGTCCAAAATGCTTGCCAATCCCAAACACCGGGGAACATATTTCCGATTGTAATAAAACTGCCGACGGATTTATAAGCTTTGGTTTCGGAATTAAAAATGAGTTTGAAAGAACGAAGATAATCACTCGTAAGTTCAATTCCTTTGTTGATTCCTGCCGGAATTGATGCAAAAAATGAAAAATCAATATGCTTAAATTCCAAACCTGCAAAAGATTCGGCTGCAATTCCGATCATACCGCTGCTGTCAACTTGAACAGGAATTGTAATAATACTTCCCTTTCTGTCTACTTTAAGATTTGCAATTGTTTTTTTATGTGTCTTAAAATAATGCACATATTGATCAAAAAACTGTAAAGAACTGTCATTAATACCAATTAGTTTGTCATCTTTTTTAATACCGGCTTTTTCGGCATTTGAATTTTTGGAAAAATCGGCAATAACAAATGCAAATCGCGGTTGGACAAAATCATGCTTGCTTGCTTTTAAAGCAAATTTATCATCAATAAAAATATCTTTTTTTTCACCGTTACGAAGTACTTGAACCGTTTTGTTTGAGTTTAAAACCATTTCTTTTTTTAACTCGTTGAAACGTTCAAATGTTTGATTATTAACGGATAATATTTTATCTCCGTTTCTGAATCCGATTTGATAAGCTGCCGAATCAACACTAATTCCGTATTTTACATTTTCCGAAGGCAGGTAATCTTCACCCCAAGCAAATAAAATAGCGATATAAATAATGCCTGCTAAAATAAAATTCATCAATACGCCGCCAATCATTATCAATAATCTTTGCCACGGCTTTTTGGAACGAAATTCCCACGGTTGAGGCGGCTGTTTCATTTGCTCTTTATCCATTGATTCGTCAATCATTCCGGCTATTTTAACATAGCCGCCGAGCGGTAACCAACCGATTCCGTATTCCGTTTCACCGATTTTCTTTTTATAAATTTGAAACCAAGGATTGAAAAATAAATAAAACTTTTCAACACGTGTTTTAAAAAGTTTGGCAAAACTGAAATGTCCGAATTCGTGTAATATTACGAGAATTGACAAACTCAGGAGTAATTGTACTATTTTTATAAATGTTTCCATTTTTTAATTTTTATATTTTTGAAATATTTTTTTTATGAGGAAATCTGAAAA